>CAQNVT010000255.1 GCA_948844705.1 uncultured Dorea sp. | reverse complement strand
CCGATCGCCACTCTCTGCTGCTGGCCGCCTGAGAGTTGGCTTGGCAGATGATGCCGGCGTTCCGTAAGATTCAATATTGCCAGCAAATCTTCCAGATGCTTCCGGTTTGGTTTCTGGTAATCAAGCAGTACCGGAAAGATGATATTCTGTTCCACCGTCAGTTCAGGAATCAGATTAAAGCTCTGGAAGATAAACCCGATATTCCTGCGCCGGAAAACGGTAAGGCTTTTCTCCTTCATCGCGAAAATATCCTTACTGTCGATGTATACCTTTCCGAAGGAAGGTGTATCCAACGCGCCGATCATATTAAGAAGAGTACTCTTTCCGGAACCGGATTCCCCGACAATCGCCACAAATTCTCCTTTCGGCACCGAAAAACTCACCTTTTTAAGCGCATGTACGGCGGTATCGCCCTCTCCATAGATCTTGGAGATTGATTTTACTTCCAACAAATTCATAGAAACAACACCTCTTTCTTCATATAAATATAAAAAATATCGTACACCGAAAATGAATCCGCAGCTTCACCTTCAATGTACGAACATCATAGCACGCAAACCCTACTGTAATATTACTGCAATCCTACAATTTTGTAAGAATCCGTTTTCAGCGGGCAGCAATATTTATATAAAATATCGTACCTTCTCCCAACTCACTGTCAACCGCAATACTTCCCCCGTGCGCTTCTATAATTGCTTTTGCAAGAGGCAGGCCGAGCCCGATCCCCTGCGTATCCTTAGAATACCGGCTTCGGTAAAACCTCTTAAAGATATAATACAGATCCTCCGGATGGATTCCGCTTCCGTTATCTCTTACGGATATCTGAAACACAGATGCCGACAGCTTCCATCCGATCCGGACAACATCCCCTTTTTCCGTATGATCCAAAGCATTTTTTACAATATTGCCCACTGCCTCCATCAGCCAGTTACGGTCACAGATAAAGTCGACGGATTCGTCTCCTGAAAGGCAGATTTCCTTTCCTTCCTGCCCCGCACGGAAGGAAAACTGGTTTTTTATACGCTCCATCATCTCAGATATATTTTCCGCCGTTTTCATCATCACGATCGTACCAGCGTCAAATTTTGCGATTTTCAGCAGATTCTGTACCAACGTCTCGATTCTTTCCAGTTCCTGTTCCGAAAAATCGGCAAATTCTTTGACCGTAGGCAGATTTTCCGCCTCCCCCTGTATAATCCCGTTATAAATATTTAAGGCGGCTAAAGGTGTCTTTAGCTGGTGGGATATATCCAGGATCGTATTTCTCAGGAATTCCTTCTCTTTCCCCTCATTTTCGATATGGGCATTCAAAATAGCGACCAGCGAATTCACCTCATGAAAAAGCCGGTACAGTTCGCCCTCATCATAACATTCGATCCTTGCATCCTTATTGCCGGAAATATATTCCACAATCTGTTCCGCAGCCTGCTCCATAATCGCATTTTGTTCTTTAAAATAACCATAGCAGGCGGCTATAATCAGAACTCCCATGCACAGGCCTGTAAGTCCGGCAGCAAATGCGGCCCATCCCCGTCCAGACCGTACGAGCACTATAAGAAACAGCGAAAACCCTATGGTATACAACAGAATTTTATCAAACAATCCTTTGATTTTCCGATTTGCCAGTATTTTCATCATACGCCTCAACATGTATACCGTTATGTCTCCTTCTCCGTCTTTCCCTTATCCGCCGTATTCCACTTATACCCCATACGGCGGACCGTTATGATCTTCTCCGGTTTCCCCGGATCGTCCTCGATCTTTGTACGCAGCCTCCGCACATAGACTGTCAGAGTATTGTTGTCTACATAGTTTTCATTGCAATCCCACAGCCTGTTTAAAATCTGTTCCGGTGAGAGAACTATATCCGGATTCTTCATGAAAAAGCACAGAAGCCTGTATTCGCTTGCCGTCAGTTCGATCGGCTTCCCATTTTTATAGACCTCCCCCTTTACCAGCTCCACCCGGATATCGTTGGAACGAAGCTCCGGGCTTTCCTGAATGAAATTACTGCTCCGGCGCAGCAGGGCATTGACCCGCGACAAAAACACCGCCAGCTTAAACGGCTTGGTAATATAATCATCCCCGCCGATGTCAAGCCCCATAATCATGTCTGTCTCTTCATCCGCGGCCGTCAGAAACATAATCGGAACCTTAGAAGTCAGGCGCATTTTTTTACACAGATCAAAACCAGATCCGTCAGGAAGCGTAACGTCCAAAATAACAAGATCATACCGGCCGTTCGACCAGAGCCCGTCTGCTTCCGCACTTGTGCGGGCAACATCTACGCCGTAGCCCTCTTTCCTGACAGCAAAAGAAAGTCCTCCTATTAAGCTCAAATCATCTTCCACCAACAAAATCTGTTTCTTCATATAGTCACCTGGTCACCTTTCATACATTGACATTATGGCATGATATTGGGAGCAAAAGGTATTTTCCCCATAGTCAAAAAACAGGGCGGCAGAAGAACATCCCCTGCCGCCCTGTTTTTGTTCTATTCCTGCGCATCCTCCTGCGCGTCAGGCTCTGCCTGGTCGTCTGTTTTTACAGAATCGGAATAAGGTACCTCCTCCTGTACATTCATGGTCACTGTCAGATCATTGAAATCTATCTTTTTCCACACATCCTCATGAACCGTAATATCGCTTTCCTTACGCCATCTCTCACAGGTCGTACTGTAGAGCTCTTCCTTGCGTTCCTGCACGATCGTATCCTTTCTTGCGTCCGTTGCTTCTCTGTCCAGAAGACTGGTCACCTTTGCCACATAACAACCGTTGTCCGTCTCGATTACATCCGTAGACCCGCCCTCTTCCAATGCGTCGGCCGCTTTAATCAGCTCTTCATCCGGAGTTGTGGACTCTGCGTCAAAGGTCGACACACTTATCTCAACGCCCGCATCCCCTGCAAGCTTCTCAAAATCTCCGCCGTCCTTAAGATCCTTTGCAAGCTTCCCGGCCTTCTTCTTAAGCTCCTCCTTCTCCTCGTCGGAGACTGCGGCAGACGCGCCGGATTCATCCGTGGTATTGTAAGAAAAGAACACATACTGCATACTCTTCTGCGCCGCTTCCTCATCAGAAACCTCCGCGTTTACGCCTGTCTGAATTGCTTCACGCATTTTCTGCTGAATCGCCATCAGCGTAAGAGTACGCTCCACCGCTTTCTTATCCCCGGATACCTTTTCCTTATCCTCCAGAGAATTATCCTCGTCAAACTCCTGCGCCGTATCCGTGATCACCTTTTTCTCGGCGTCCGAAAGAACTACGTCATATTCGTCCATATGCTGCTCCAAAAGCACCATTGTAGTCAGTGCCTCCTGAATAGAATCCTTTACACTCTCCTCATAGGTCATCCCTTCACTTGCCTCGGAATTCCATTTGTCGTCTCCCATATATGCCGAATAATATGTCTCGTACTGTGCCTGTGTATATCTTGCATAAAAATTAGCCACATCTGCTTTGATCTCGGTATCACCGACGGTAAACGCCGTCTCATCTCCCTTTAACGCACAGCCGGACAGTAACGCCGCCGCTGTCACGACCCCCACCAGTACAGGCATGAATGATCTTTTTTTCATAATCGTAATATTAACCTCCTTAGTGCTTTGCCACGATTCTCATGACCTGTCTATTATACTCTCTTTTTCCTTCTCAAGCAATCCTTTTATTCCAATTAACACTTTTTTCACAACTTCTACCGGACCTTCACTCTCGTCCTTTTTGCTCTTCCCTTTCCTCCGGTAAACAAAACACGGATTTTCCAGATCAGCCTTAAAGGACAGCTCCTCCTTAAACTCAAGCAATAATCCCGGGATACGCTCCGGAAGTACCTTCGCCTTCTCATACATGGTAAAGGTATAAGTTTCTCCCTTCTGCTCGATCTGCGTGATATAGACCTCGTGGGCGAAGGCCTTAAGACGTGCAACCTCCAGGAGCGTCTCCACCTTCTTCGGAAAATCACCGAAGCGGTCAATCAGCTCCTCCGTCATCTCCTCCATATCCTCCTCGGATTCGATGGCCGCCACACGTTTATAAATATCCAGCTTATGATATTCATTCGGAATATAGCTGTCCGGTATATAGGCGTCCACATTCAGATCTATCGTTGTATTGTAGCTTTCTTCCTCCTCCGACTCGCCTTTCAGGTGACGTACGGCCTCGTTCAGCATTTTACAGTACAGATCATAGCCGACCGCCTCCATATGTCCATGCTGCTCCGCCCCCAGAAGATTCCCGGCCCCCCGGATCTCCAGATCCCGCATGGCGATCTTAAATCCGGACCCGAGATCCGTAAATTCACGGATCGCGGCAAGCCGTTTTTCCGCGACCTCCTTAAGGAGCTTATCTCTCCGGTATAGAAGAAATGCATACGCCATTCTCCCCGAACGGCCCACACGCCCTCTGAGCTGATATAACTGCGACAGCCCCAGACGGTCGGAATCGTGGATAATCATTGTATTAACATTGGAAATATCAAGACCCGTCTCGATGATCGTCGTCGATACAAGGACGTCAATATCTCCGTTAATAAAGTCATACATAATCTTTTCAAGCTCGCGCTCCTTCATCTGCCCGTGGGCAAATGCCACATTTACATCCGGCACAAGCCTGGCAACACGTGAGGTGATTTCCTCGATATCCTCTACCCGGTTATAAACATAATATACCTGTCCGCCTCTTGCGCATTCCCGTTCGATCGCCTCTCTTACCATCTCGTCACTGTACTCCATTACGTAGGTCTGGATCGGAAGACGGTCTCCCGGCGCCTCCTCCAGAACACTCATGTCACGGATGCCGATCAGACTCATATGAAGCGTCCTTGGAATCGGTGTGGCAGTCAGTGTCATAACGTCTACATTTTCCTTTAATTTCTTGATCTTCTCCTTATGCTGGACACCGAAGCGCTGCTCCTCATCAATCACCAGAAGCCCCAGATCCTTGAACTTTACGTCATTGCTCAGCACACGGTGCGTCCCGATGACAATATCCACCAGCCCTCGTTTCAAATCCTCGATTGTCTTTTTCTGCTGCGCCGGCGTCCGGAACCTGCACATAAGATCCACTCTTACCGGGAAATCCTTCATTCTCTGCAAAAATGTATTATAATGCTGCTGGGCAAGAATAGTCGTCGGCACGAGATAGACTACCTGCTTATTCTCCTGCACCGCCTTGAAAGCCGCACGGATCGCAATCTCCGTCTTTCCGTAGCCCACGTCCCCGCAGATCAGGCGGTCCATGATCTTCCTGCTCTCCATGTCCCTCTTCACCGCATCAATGGCAAGGAGCTGATCCTCTGTCTCCTCAAAGGGAAACATTTCCTCAAACTCTCTCTGCCAGACCGTATCCTCCCCGTAGACATAGCCCTCCTGCTTCTGCCTTGCCGCATAAAGCTCCACCAGATCCTTTGCAATCTCACGTACCGCACCGCGCACTCTGGACTTTGTCCTTACCCAATCCTGGCTTCCGAGCCTGTTAAGCTTCGGCTTCCTGGCATCGGAGCTTGCATATTTCTGTATCAGATCAAGCTGGGTCGCCGGAATATAAAGATTGCCGCCTTTTGCATAGGAAATCTTCATATAATCCTTGGCAATCCTGTCCACCTCAATCTTCTCGATACCCTGATAGATACCGAGGCCGTGGTTTTCATGGACGACATAATCCCCGGGCTTAAGCTCTGAAAAGCTCTGTATTTTTCTGCCCTCGTACAGCTTCCTCTTCTTTTTCTTTTTTGTCTTTCCGAAAATATCTGTCTCCGAGATTACCGTAAATTTGAGAAGGGGGTACTCATACCCCTCCGCCACATAGCCATAGGCCGTCATGATCTCTCCCGGAAGAACCTCCCGCTCCATATCATCGCTGTAAAAGCTGCTCAGATTATAATCTCTTAAATCCTCTGCCAGACGCTTTGCACGGGTACGCGATCCGGACAAAAGCACCACCCGGCTTTTACTGCGCTTCAGACGCTTCAGATCTTGTGTAAGAAGCTCAAAGCTTCTGTTATAGGATTGGACGCCTTTGACCTGAAGGCTGTAGGAAGCACGGATATCAAACTCCCTGCATGCCGTCTCAAGCGCAGAAAACGCGATCCCCGAATATGCATTCACTCTTCCCGCAATCTCCTGCGTGGTGTAAAACCTTGCCTCTGCCTCCGAAAGCGCCTGTCCTGCCTCCAGACGGCGCTTCTGGGCCTCCATAAATTCCTCCTCCACCGCATTTCCCTTTTCAATAAGCCGCACCGGTTCATCCAGATAAAGGAGTGTATCCGAGACCGGAAAATAATCCAGGAATGATACTCTTTTTCCGCCTTCCTCCGGGAATTCCGTAGCCGGATATATAACCGCCTCCGTAAGCTTTTCTACCGACCGCTGCGTCTCTACGTCAAAGGCGCGGATCGAATCCACCTCGTCTCCCCACAGCTCAATCCTGACAGGAAGCTCCTCCGTAAGCGGATAAATATCTAAAATCCCTCCTCTTACGGCAAACTGCCCCGGCGCCTCCACCTGAACCTCACGGTCATAGCCAAGGCCCGCAAGCTTCTGCTCGATTGCAGGCATATCAAGAGTTCCCCCCTCCGATATCGTTACGGTACGTTCTTTCAGCTCCTCACCGGGGATCAAGGCGTCCATAAAGGCATCAAAGCTCGTGACAACTACCATCGGCTTTCCCTCAAGTACGGCCTGAAGCACCTCCATCCGCCGGCTTATCAGCTCCCGGCTCCTTAAGTCCGCCTGATAAAAAAGCATATCCTTCGCGGGATACAGATAAACGGAAGGCGAGAGCGCACGATATTCCTCATAGATCTGCCTTGCCTTTGACTCACCGGAACAAGCGATGACTTTATATGTAAAGCCATCGCTTAATGAATACATCATATGTGTCTTCTGGGAATTCACACACCCGGCGATCCGGATGATACCCGGGCCGTTCTTCCTCGCCTTCTCGATCTCCCCGTATTCCGCCAGCTCCTTTAACGGTGCAGTTAACGCCTGCATATTTACTGCTCCTCCATAGATTTTACTTTTCTGTTATATTCATTCATGGCAGACTGTATATTCCCTTCTACGATCTGCTCTGCCGCAAGAAGCGCATGCTCATAAGCCTCCAGAAGAAGCTCTCGCTCATCCCTCCGGAAACGGCTCAGCACGTAATCTGCCAGATCATACTCCTTTGGCTTTTCCCCGATTCCGACCTTGATCCGTGCAAATACATCCGTTCCGAGCTGCGCAATGATATTTTTCATACCGTTATGCCCGCCGGCGCTTCCTTTTGCGCGCACACGGATCTGCCCCGGATTCAGGCTGATATCGTCATAAATCACAAGAAGCTCCTCCTGCGGATCTATCTTGTAATAATCTGCGATCCCCCTGATGCTCTCGCCGCTTAAATTCATGTAAGTCTGCGGCTTTACAAGCAGGACCTTCTGTCCGGCCATCATGCCTTTTCCCACATAAGCACGGCATTTTCTTATGTCTACGGCTATATTATATTTATCTGCGATTCGGTCTATGACATCAAATCCCACATTATGTCTCGTTCCTTCGTACTGCTTTGTAGGGTTTCCAAGCCCCGCTATTATAAACATTTTTCATTCACCTCTTATTTTCTCTTATCCATTCTACAGGAATGTACGCATATTTTCCACTCTTTTTTCATACATTATAAAGAACAAATCCATAATAGCAAGATAAGAGGAGGACATTTATGAGTTCCAAAACAAAAATTGTCGTACTTCATATGAAAGAAATTATCTACACGGTTATATTCGCCGTGTTAGCAATAGTATTGATCCTGCTGCTGATCTTTATGTTCCTTCCGGGCGATAAAGGAGAAGTTCTGACGGAGGCGCAATATACACCGGGGGTCTACACCTCTACGGTCACTCTCAACAATACGGCTCTGGAGGTGGAGGTCACTGTAGATGAGACCCATATCAATTCCATACGGTTCTCCAATCTCGACGAGACCGTTACCGCCATGTATCCGCTTATCCAGCCTGCGATCGAGGACATTGCAGAGCAGGTCTATGAAAAGCAGTCTCTTGAGGATATCGAATATTCCCCGGAAAATCCTTATACCGACCAGGTCATTGTAGGGGCCATAGACGAAGCATTAAAAAAAGCCGTAACTACCAAATAGTTACGGCTTTTCTCTAAATTCATTTAACCTTCTACAATCAAATATCTGCCGCCCGGTACCGCGAATACTTCCGATGCGTCCTCCAGCTCCTCGTCTGACATGCCTGCCGCATCAATGCCCTCTTCTTCGAAGAACGCTCTTACCTCTTCGATGCTATCCACAACAACCGCCATACAATCCTCCAGAAACGCTTCTGCCTCCTCTATCGTCTCTGCAACCGGCTCATCAAACAGACGGGACTGATCCTTAAGAAAAGCTCGCAGACAATCCTCATCATACTCATACATGGCTTCCGTACACCTCCCTTTTCTGTTTATTTTCTTATATATATGCCATAAGCTCTTCTGCCTTATCTATTATATATTCCGCACCTGCCGCTTTTAGTTCTTCTTTTGTCCGAAATCCCCAGGAAACGCAGATTGTTTTTATACCGGCATTCCTGCCCGTTGCCACATCTACTTCAGAATCTCCCACATACAGACATTCCTCCCGGCCTGCTCCCAGTCTTTCAAGCGCATGTGCAAGTCCCGCCGCATCCGGCTTTCTCAGGATCCCGTCCTTTTGACCTTGCACATATGTAAACAGATCCTCTGCGCACATCGCCTTCACGACCTTCACCGTCTGCTCATGAGGCTTATTCGAAACTACGGCAAGCTTTATTCCTCTGGCCTTTAATTCCCTTAAAAGCTCCGTTATTCCGTCATAGGGAGCCACCTGATATGTACAGTGCCTGTCAAAAATGCGTCCGTACACCTCCATGCCTTCCTCGATCCTCTTCTCATTTCCCTCTCCGGTCGCCGCAAGCGCCTTCTCCATAAGATACCTCGCCCCATTGCCCACGAAGCTTATACACTGCTCCTTCGTAATACCGGGAAGCCCCATCTCCTTAAGCGTAAGCCCTACCGAATATACAAGGGAAGCTCTCGTATCCCCCAGCGTTCCGTCAAGATCAAAAATACATGCTCTCATTTCTCTGTCATTCCTTCCTGTACACCAAGCTAATATAACTATACTATATTCCCTCCCCCGAATGCAATAGGGACAGGGTATTTTCAGTCCGGGACGTAGTATTTTTCACCGTAGGCGTGCTTTGCAAAAAATACTACGTCCCGGACTGAAAATACCCTGTCCCCAATTTGTCAAGGACTAAAAGTTTTTTTATTTTTCCCCTGACTGGAATAACAAAAGTATATATGGAGAATCATTTTACTAGATAAAATTACAGGTTTCATCCGGAGGAGGGTTTTACAATGGCACAGGGAAAAGTAGAAATCTGCGGAGTCAACACATCAAAGCTTCCGATTCTGAAGGAAGCTGAAAAGGAAGCTTTATTTGAAAGAATCAAAGCCGGTGACGAGCAGGCAAAGGAAGAATACATCAAAGGGAATCTAAGACTTGTTTTAAGCGTGATCAAAAGATTTGGCGCAAGCAATGAAAATCCTGACGATTTATTTCAAATCGGGTGCATCGGCCTGATTAAGGCCATCAATAATTTTAACACGGAGCTGGAGGTAAAATTTTCCACTTACGCTGTTCCTATGATCATTGGAGAGATAAGACGCTATATGCGGGACAACAATTCCATTCGTGTCAGCCGTTCTCTGCGCGATACCGCCTACAAAGCAATCTATGCCAAAGAAAATTATATAAAGAGGAACATGAAGGAGCCGACAGTCCAGGAGATCGCAGAAGAAATCGGGATCTCCAAGGAAGACATCGTATTCGCCCTAGATGCCATTCAGGCTCCCATGAGCCTTCAGGAACCGGTGTATAATGACGGCGGCGATGCACTCTACGTCATGGACCAGATCAGCGATACAAAAAATAAAGAAGAAAAGTGGGTCGAAAATCTGTCGCTTCAGGCCGCCATGGAACATTTAAGCGACCGGGAACGGCACATCATTACGCTTCGCTTCTTTGAGGGAAAAACACAGATGGAAGTCGCGGAAGACGTCAAAATTTCACAGGCTCAGGTGAGCCGGCTGGAAAAAAATGCACTCCGGACAATGAAACAATATCTTTCCTGAATGGGGACAGGGTATTTTCAATCTGGG
>CAQNVT010000254.1 GCA_948844705.1 uncultured Dorea sp. | reverse complement strand
GTTATATCACTTATTAATCCTGCTAAATAATCTCTTGCTTCTTTACTTGTTAGTACACTTTTAAACATCTTATCATACAATACATAATAACATCCGGCGCCCCTGCCAAGGACTACGGATAGAGGATTTGAACCTCTACTAACAGAGTCAGAGTCTGCTGTGCTGCCGTTACACCAATCCGCATCACTATCGCTGGGTTGTCCAGCGAACATATATTATTATACCGGAAATATTTTAAAAATCAAGTACTTTTTTTCACTTTTTTATTTTTGTTTCTATTTACTAATTTTTTCTTTTATACTTTGCATTTTTTACGGCATAATATCGAAAAACTTATTATTCTAACAATATCCAACCGCAAGTCCCGCCAGCAGGATCAACACTGTAAGCGCCAGATTAAGCGCCTGGAATTTAATGCTCCACTTAACCCATTTCCCGTAGCTTACGTCTGCCAGGCCAAGAGAGATAAGAAGCACGGGGTTCGTCGGGTAGAACACATTGGAAAAACCATCACCGAAAGCAAATGCCATAATGCAAAGCTGGGATGAGATCCCGAAAATCTGGGCAATCGGTACGATCAGCGGTATAAGAAGAAATGCCTTGGCGGATCCTGATCCGATAAAAAAATTCATCACCAGCACAATGAGATAAATGAACATGATCACCGCCCATTTCGGGAAGCCCTCCGCCATTACGACCGCGCCGTGAAGCACGGTATCCAGTACCTTTGCCTCTACCATCGTATATTTGATGGAGCTTGCCATCAGAATCATCAGTATAGCCGGACAGATGCTTGCACTTCCCGCGCCAAAGCAGGAGGCGAGTGCCTTCCCTCTCATATTGCACAGGAAAGGTGCGGTTATGCCTGCCACGAGGAACATTACCGCTACAATGATCATTGTATAATCCTGAAGGAAGGTAAGAAAACCGGAAGACAGTACGAGCACGATGCCCACGCCCAGGATTCCCCCAAAGCACAGAAGTCCCCTGTCCATATGCGCCTGCTTTTCAAATATCTCATTCCGGTCGGCCGTAATCGGTTTTTCCACCTTTTTTGCGTGACTTCTAAGAAACAGCATAAGCAGCAGATAGATCAGGACAAAAGCGACCGCCCGAAGCCAGGCTCCAGAAAACATTGGAAGCCCTGCCAGTCCCTGCGCCACGCCGACGGTAAAGGGATTGCAGATACCGGCCGCAAATCCGCAGCTTACCGCCAGGATACTCATTCCCATTCCGGTCAGTGTATCCCATCCCAGACTGACGGAGAGCGCGACCACGATCGGTACAAGAGGCACGCATTCCTCAAAGGAGCCGATAAAGGAGCCAAGAAGCATGAAGAAAAGAACAATAACACTCATGAGCCTGTATCTTACTCCGCCGTATTTATGCACGATCTTCTGAAGCATATATCCCATAAGACCGCATTTGTCCAGGCAGTTAAAAGCGCCTCCTACAATCAGCAAAAATGCAATAACCGCAATAATTGTCCCGCCGCCGTCTGCCGCCAGCACAAGAAACGGTGACAGCAGCCATTTAAAGAAAGGGATTCCGCCCTTGATACTGGTAAACTGTCCGTCCGGATCTATGATCATATTTCCGTTTTCATCTGCAATACGGGCATACTCGCCTCCCGGAATCACAAATGTAAGAATATAAGTCAGAACCATCAGCGTAAAAATAATCAAAATTGCTGTAATAAATGATTTCACACTGATATCCAGTCCCTTGCTTTTCTTCTCTGAGGCACCCATAAGCTACGTCTCCTTCATCATATATTTGTAATAATCCACCGCAGGAACCAGCGTGTCAATGCTGATATTTTCATTCAGGCCATGGATACTGCCGAACTGCTGCTCATCAATCTTGAACGGCAAAAACCGGAAACAATTCTTGCATATCCGGCCAAAGAACCGGGAATCCGAGGCTCCCGTCATGATATAAGGCACTGCCGCATCCACCTCGGGGCATACTGTTTTCACTGCCTTTTCTATAAGCCGGAAGCCCTTGCTGTTATAATCTGCCATTCCGGAGTTAATACCATGCTCCACAATTTCTATCTCAATGCCATATTTATCCGCAACAGGTTTAATTGCCGCAATCGATGCTTTTTCTCTCTGATGATGGGAAAACCGCATATCCCCAATCACCCACGCCTCTTCGGGAAGCACGTTTCTCCCTTCGGAGGCCCGCGCCATAGTAAATGCTAATGTCGTCCTGAGCATTGCACCCGCGGCCGGCGAAATTTCCGGCATGACTGCCTTAAGAAGGCCGCCAAACACCTCCGTATGCCCCACGACTATGCCGGTTCCGCCCATATACGGAGCAAACCGCTTAAACATTTCCTTCACTACAGGATTGATCTGGCTCTTAAAGGGACATTTCTTATCCACCTCCGCCATAAAGGCTCCCAGTCTGACCAGAGGCGTATTTTTCCCCGGCGTGGATGCATGTCCGCCTGCGGACCTGGCCGTAAACTTAAGAATGCAGTTGCCCTTTTCCCCCATTCCGACCATGGCAAAGGTTCCGTCAACCCCGCCGATTGGCTCATGCAGGATCATTCCCCCTTCGTCAAAGAGCATCTCAAGCCTGATTCCCCGCTTTTCCAGAGTCTTCGAGATCAAAGCGGCCCCCCTTCCCGTCGTCTCCTCCGTACATGCCGATTCAAAGTAAATATCCTGGTCCGGGACATAGCCTTCCTCCATAAGCTCATCTGCCGCCTGCAGCATTGCCCACAGGCCGCACTTCGTATCCAGCGTACCGCGGCCCCAGAGCCTCCCGTCTGCCACATCGCCTGAAAACGGCTCGTGCTTCCACTTCCCCGGCGCCTCCACGACATCATGATGATTCATGAACATAACCGGAAGCTTATCTGCCCCGCTTCCCTTCCATCTAAGAAGAAGACTCCCCTCAAAATCTTCACATTCGCATACTCGGAAGACATTTGGAAATGTTTCCTTCAATATCTCATGAAATTCTCTGAATTTCGTAATATCCGGGTGCTTCTCAAAAGAAGATATCGTCTCCTTCCTGATAAGCCCGGCCAGATTTTCTGTATATTTTTCTGTTCTTTTCTCCATATTTTCCTTCCCGTCCCTTACACTGTAAATATGATCTCCTGCTCAAGCACACACCCGCTCTCCAGAATTTTTTCTTTAAGAGCAGACATTTCCTCCGACACCTCCATATCCGCAAGCTTCTGTTTTGTGCTCTCCCCGATCCTTTCCGTATACATTTTATATTGTTCAAGAATATCCGCATTCATATAAAGGGGCTTCACATCCGGAAATATCCTCTTCCTTATATACTCAAAGATCCGTATCCCTCCGTAGTCCAGGTCCCCGCTGTGATAGTATTCCACATGCCTGCCTTTTTTAAGGATCTCTCTGAGCTTTATCAAAAATTCCCGCTCCTTTGGAGAGAAATATCCATGACTGAAAACATACAATGTATGCGGCTCATATGCTGCCGATACAAAATTTGCCTTATTTTCAATGGTAATCACACGCCGGATCTCCGTCTGCTCCTCACAAAGAACACAATGCTTCAATGTCTCGCTGTTAAGCACCGTACCATAAATAAATGCCGATAAATCTATGCTCCTCCCGGAAAGAACTATCTTAAGCGGTCCCTTTACCGCCAGCTCCTGAGCATATTCCTCGATATAGAGCTGGGACAGAACCGTCTTGCCGTCCATCCCCTCGTCGATTTCCTGGCAGTAGGTTCTGGCAAGAGTAATGATATGATTCTCGGCTTCGTTTTCAAAGACCTTGGAATTTCCGAGCCATTTTTTGCTGAATATCCGCTTAAATACCGGCTCCTCCAAACTGTCGATCCCGCGAAGCGACGGGATATATATCTTAAGCTTTTCCAGATCCCTGGGAAGCTCCCCTCGTTCAAGCCTGCCCTGCATCCATCTGTAATAATCCGCGATCCAGCCCTTATGAAATCCTTCCTCCAATTCCTTCCGGATCTGTTTCTGAAACACAAGGATTTTCTCCTGTTTGGGTACAAACTCCGGCTGTTCAAGCCGCCAGAGCTCATAAAACCTCGGTAAATCCTCTACCAGGTAGGAAACCCGCTCCGCGTCGCTTCCGCGGATAAGCCACTTTACCCTGGTAAAAAGCCCCTGTTCCTCAAGCCTCAGCACCTCACCAATGACTGCCGACTTCCCCTCTTTATCATAGTCTGCCTGCTCTATCCTCATCGTGCGTCCGCCCGACGCACCCTCCCGCCAGTCGGAGGCGCTTTTCTCACATTTGTCAATAATCTTTTTTACGAGATACATGCTGCTTACTCCTCTTCCTCCGTAAGCCGGTCAAATTCTACCTTCTCAAATTCCTGAATGGAAATGTGCTTCTTATTCGGATTCGCATATACAAAGGTCTTGTCTACATTTTCCAGATAATTCTGTATCTTGTCGTTTGTGGCGCTGATGATCGCCTGGAAGCCAAGCCCTCTGATCAGGGAAATACAGCTTGCCACCTTCTCTGCATCCATTTTGGAAAATGCTTCGTCGAGCACCACCAGGCGGATCGTAGGCGACCGCTTAAGCTTCGGCGACAGATTGATCCGGTAAATCTGCGCAAAGCTTGCAAGGAGAGCGACGTACAGCGGATTCTGCCCTTCACCGCCGGAATTCTTCTTGATCATTTTTCCAAGGCCGATGGTCATATCCTTTTCTCCCTTTACGATCTGCTGCATATCGAAGGAAAGATAGGTTCTGTAATCCGCATACTTATCCATATTGCGCTTCGCCTCGTCAAGCTCTTCCTTCGTGGCATCCTCCGGCGGAATAAAGATGCTGATAAGCTCATTCATCATTTCCCCGTACTGATCCTCATGCTCCATCGTAAACATATTAAGCTGGTTATCCATGTGGTTTGTAAGCTGGGACGGCTGAATGTTCAGGGAATCATCCATGAACATTTTATAATATTTTCCGTCCGCGCCTTTATTTCTTGTAATAACGAACTGATATTTATCCTTGCCGAAATCCATCCCGCTGATAACCCGGTTCAGCTCGTCTCTGCGCTGATAGGCCTCCCTTATGGCGCTTCGGATCTTAAAGATAAAGTCATCCTTAAAATGCTCCACCGCCGACTGCGCCTGTTCCCTGGCCGTCTCCCGGTAGGTGTTAAGCTTGTCGCACTGAAGGCTCTCCGTCAGCTTATCATAGGGTTCGTTATCCTTGATTACCGTGGAAAATGAACGGTCCGGATAATTACGGATATATTCGCTCCGGATATTGATAAGCCTCTGATATTTTGCATCCTCAGCTTCCTTAAGGGGATAGCTCTCAGAAAGCTTCTGGCGGCGTAAATAATCATAGTTCTCGGAGCGCCGGCTGTTTAAATACTGCACAAACTGTGCCTCATACATCTCGGGCTCAGAAATTTTCTTCTTAAATTCCTCGAAGCCTATGTGCTGATCCTTAAGCTGCCCTTCGACTGTAACCAGCTCTTCCTTAAACTTCTGTATATCATTCTGATTGCTCCAGACTGCCTTTCGCTCCCGGTCGATCTGCCCGGCCTTTTCCGACTGCCTTGCGGCAAGCTCCCTCTTCTCCTTCTCCAGCGCGTCTACGGTTTCTTCCTTCAGCCTCTGCATCTTTTCCGTCAAATAATTTTTCCTGTGAAGCTTTCCCGGGATCTGCTCCATATCGCTTATCTGCTGCATATAGTCGGACGCAGGCTGGGAGAGCATCTCAAGCTGCATTGTCCTTCGTATCTCCTCTAACATCTCCTGAAGCGGAAGCCTCTTTTCCTGCAGCGTCTGGCACCGCTCCTCCAGCCTTAAGATACGCTGGCGCATACTCATTTCCCCGATGTATGCGCGCCTCGTATAATCTTCCGGATTCATGTGCTGCAGACGGAAATTATGATACAGCATGCAGTCCGGCATAACTCCGATCCGGCACCTGCGAAGCTCGTCGATGCTCTCGCACTTCATAACATTTCCCAGCACGAAATCAATATAAGCACGCACATGGGCATCTCCGGCGATAATCTCCCCGGCCAGTGACCCTTCCCGCACCGGATGCTTTTCTGCCAGCACCTTCTCGGAATCTAACACTGCCGCGCGGCTGAACTTCTTTTTATCCATTTCCTGATAGATTTCCATAGCATCCTTTGCATATTCCGGCTCTACCACAAGGAGAAGCTTGTTTCCTCCAAGGTAACCCTCGATGGCGTTTCTCCATCGTTCCTCCCTGATATCCAGAAGGTCGGCAAGAATCTGCACATTTACAAATGTCCCGCATCGTTCCCGGAGACGGTTCCGAAGCTCATACCTTGCCTCCTCCAGTTCTCTTGGATAGGCCTTTTTGCCCTGCCTCAGCTCCTTTAGCTCCTCTCTTGCTTCCTTCTCTTCCTTTTTTAAGGCCCGAAGCTCACTGTCTGCCTCCCGTCGTTCCTCCTCCAGCTCCTCATGGAGCTCTTTCAAAGTCTCCTGAAGCCGTTCGAGCTCCCCTTCCGTTATCGTTCCGGCATCAAATTTCTCCACATCCCAAATGAGCTGATTAGATGCAATGTCCGTTTTCTTCCATTCCCTTAACCGCTCTGCCGTCTTTTTCCATCTGGCTTTGCTGCCCTCTAAGCGCTCCAGCGTCTCGTTTAACGCCTGAAGCTCCTGCTCCATGCCGGAATACCCGCTGTTCGCAATACGCACGAGCAGCTCCTCATATTCCTTCTGCAAAATATCCTGCTCCCCGGTCAGCCTGTCAAGCACCGCCTCCTGCTGCTTTATGGCATCCGTACGCTCCGTGATCTTATCCTTAAGCTCCAGGCTTTTTGCCTCTGACTGCAACATTTCCAGACGTCTGATCTGATAATCGCACGCCTCTTTATTTCTCCCTGCTTCCCGATACTCCTCATATGCCGTTCGGATTGCGCCCAGCCTTTCGATCTCCGCAAGCGTCTCTTCGATCTTGCTCTGCATCCGGCCGTACTGCATCACGCTTTCCTGCAGATCCTCGATATGAATATCCTGCTCCATACAGATATATTCCTTTACAAAATCCTCCAGCTTGATATTCATGCGAAACGGGATGGCACGTTTAAACAGGCGGGGAAATTTTTCCGCATCCAGCCCGCCCAGATACACGTCATACAACTGCCTGCGGAATCTCTCGTTACTCGGCCCGCAGTAAAACCTCTCTGCGGTAAAATTCCTCTGCAGGTATTCCCTTAACTCCATTGTCGTAAGACACCTCTTTCCTGCGCGGTACCGGTTCTCCAGGAGGCCGCCCATATGCCAGAAAAACAGCCGGCTGATCTCATTTGTCGCCGTTTCTACGTCAAACACAACACCCACGCACTGACGCTCCATCGTGACCGTATTTTGAAATTCCAGAACGATCGTACTGGAAAAATTCTGATTTCTCAAATACTGTGACTCGTTGTTCTCACTGATATTTACCATACCTCTCAGGTATTCGATCAGGGTGCGGTCCGAGTCATCCGCCGCAGCCTTATTAAAGAACCTGCGGCCGTCTGTATTGGCATACAGAACGATCTGCAGGGCGTCAATCACCGTAGATTTTCCACTTCCGGAATGTCCGGTAAAGAAATTGATCCCCTCATTCAGGGAAAGTATTTTCTTATCTATATAATGCCAGTTATTCAGGCATATCTTCGAGAGTGCCCGAAAGGCCTGCTTCTTCTCCAATGTCTTCCTCCTCGCTGAATGTTTCCAACAGTTTCTTAATATCATCTCCCAGAAGCACTGCATGAACCGTCGGGTAAATGACAAGCCTCGTATGCTCTCCTAATTCCTCCAGCACGTCCAGAGGCTCAATGATCTGATATTTCTTAAGAAGCGCGATCGTACGTCTTAACTCTGTCGGTGACGGAATACCGGAAAGCACGCGGAAATCTCCCGCCTTCCCATTGATCGCCCCCAGTGTAGTCACCACCTGTACGCTTGTTGATGCCTGCGCCATCTGCTCGTCATAAATAAGCTTTAAGATCAGCAGATAGATCGTGGCAAGCCTCGGAAGCTTTTCTCCCCACAGCGTCTCTCCCTGGATATAGATTACACCCATATGGACATTTTCTTTTAATATGATTCCGGCTACCGCAAAATACTTCTTTAAAAACTCCATATGCTTACTGCATACACGGTATTCCTTCGTATACTGAAACCGCCCGGAGCGTCTGTCATACTTCCGCTCCAGAAGAAAGGTCTGACGGTACAGAAGTTTTATCACTCCGGCGAGCTCCTCCTGCTCCTCCTGGGTGAGCTCATGATAATACTCGGTCATAATGCCCTCCTTACAAACTTAAGCGCCGGATAACGGTATCCATCTCTTTCCACCATCTCCGTCTCCTCTGAGATCACTGTATATTTACTGCTCATCTTCGTGCTGTAGTCATAGGCCAGGATCAGCTTTTCAAAATCCTCCTCGCTGTCAAAGGAAAGTACGGACGTATCCATCACCTCTCCCTCCATATGGCTCTCGATAAATTCCTCGATCTGTTTTCTGCTTATGCGGCTCTGTATCCGGTTAAGCCTTAAGACATCCTCACGGTCCAGATCCTCCTCCGTCTCCTCGTCTGCCATCTGACTGATAAAATCCTTTCTCCCTTTCCTTCGCTTATAGAGAGATTTCTCAGACAGGATCTCAAGATAAGACAGATTCATCCGTGCACCCACCGCCTGAATCTGTTTTTCCTTGTCCCCGCTTTTTGATATCTGATTCAGAAGCTTTACGACAAGCCCCTTCATATCGGTCTCGCCGCTAAGAAGATAATTCATCCTCGTCACCGTGGCACGCACATATTTCGTGTGCTCCTTATCCATATTGGAAATGCGGTGTTCGATATCGTCAAAGCCTCTCTCGATCAGGTCTAAGAGCTCCAGCACATCCTCTTTTGTATCTCCCATTGCCTGCGAACGCTCCCGGATCATACAGATCCATTCCTCATCCTCGCGCATTTCACGCAGGACCTTTTTAATATCCGTCTTATAAATGTAAAAATTATCCGAGGTCTTTAAGATATGATATTTTTTTCTTACGATCTCCTCCACATACCCCTCCAAATGCTCTCTTAAAAGCTCTACGTAGGTCTTCTGGGCAAGAAGCCTTGCAAAAAACTTGTCCATATTATGAAGCATATCCTGCAGCGCCTTGTTAAGCTTCCTTGTATTTACAAGAGCGGTGCGGAGCATACCAAGATTCACCCTCGGGTCATTTTTAAAGGAAAAAAGCGTGGCGTAGACATTCTGAATATAAATTTCCGTCTCTTCTATATCCTCCGAGCTAAGCTTCTCAAAGGCGTCGATAAAAACCGCGGCATAGTCAGGAATAACAATATTTGTAACAAGGGTATTATAATCCTCCACGCGCTTTAACCATCCCATGTTAAGAAGCAGCCTTAGCATACGGGACGAAGGCGTCTCCAGCATATCAAAATCCGTCTCATTTTCCTCGCGCTTTAACTCGATCTGTTTTTTTATATTCAAATCAGCCAGTACCTGAATACACATCTCCCGTGTCAGGAAATAGTTGCTGTACTGGTATTCCTCATTAATTGCAAGCAATGCTTCTACATAGGCATCCCTGTTGACCGAACGGAACAAGGTCCAGAAGGTATCCGGGATCTCATAGCGTAACTGCATGTTGATATTCTCCTTTTTATGCCTGGTACATATCCTCTAACGTTAAAAGTGTAACCTCCCCCTGCTTTGCAAGCTCCGTAAGCGGCTGTGTAAAGCCTCCCTTAGAAAAAATATAATAATGAAACCCGGCACCCTCTCGGAACACTTCCGCATACCGCCGAAGCTGCTCGAGCTCATCGACACCGATCCTTTCATTTTTATACTTACAGGAGCCGATCAGATACTCATTTCCTTCCACAGGTGTTCCTACAATATCAATCTGTATCTCTGTCCGTGTCTTTTTATCCGTCCCCCACCACTGTCCTGCATCACTTAACAGAAACGGCAGCTTCTCCTCATATCTAAGCAGATACTCCCGGCACATCTTTTCAAAAACAAGTCCCATGTAATCCGAATAAAACCTCTTAATTGCAGGCTCATAAATCAGACGGATACGCCCGGCATTTATAGAAGACATATTCCCCGGCACAAATCTGTACCAGAAACGGAAAAAATTATCGTCAATAACATAGATTGTTTTCTTCCCTGATTTTTCTGTCATCGGCGTCTCTTTTTTAAGTATACCTAATTCCAGCAAAACCCGCAGATATTTTGCGCAAATCCCTGACTCAAGCCCAACCTTCGCAGATATCTCATTAGCGCGGGAAGACCCTCCGGCAATTGCGGAAATCACAGAATTATAAATAGCCGGCTCCCGCAGCTCCTGTTTTAAAAGATTTTCCGGCTCTTCAAACAAATATCCCGAAGGCTGAAAGAAATTTTCAATCAACGCTTCATCCAGATCATCCTCTGCTTCCAGCTTATTCATATAATGAGGTATCCCGCCTGTAATACCATAGAGAAGCGCCTGATCCTCTAAAGCCAGCTTCGGATAAAAAGCAGTGATCTCTCGGTAGGTCAGCGCCCGTATCTTAAACTGCGCAGTGCACCTCCCATATAATGGGCTTTCATATCCAAGCACCTGATATTCCATAAAGCTCATGGAAGAGCCGCATAGGATCAGATACATCCCTGTATCCTGCCATACATGGTCAATCATATGCTGCAGCCGGGAGGAAATGCTCTTTTCTACTTTCGCAAGATATGGGTATTCATCAATCACAAATATAAGCCGATCCCTTTTTGCCATTTCGGTAATTTCATCCAATACGTCTGCATAGCTCTCATAGACCGGCGCACGAAGTCCTTCCGGATACTTACAGAAGTAAACCGCCTTAGACAATGCTTCCAGATTCTCCTGAGAAGATGCATTCAGTGCAGAGAAATAAACCGTCTTCTTTCCCTTACAAAATTCATTGATCAGGGCTGTTTTACCCACACGCCTTCTTCCATATATAATAATACACTCAAACCGGCCTTTCTCATACCGCCGGTTCATAATTCGTAGTTCTTCCTCACGGCAATAGAACATATATGACTCCTTTAATCCGAAATAAAGCAGACTCGTAAGTTAGTTTCTTACGAGTCTATTATATACTATAAGATAAATTTGTCAACATTGATACAAGTATTCATCCTGAAAGCAGCCAGTCAAGAACATTTATAACCTGTATCCCCTCATAATTTCCCACCGTAACATAATCCAATGTCAGAACAATTTTCTCATAATTATCCCGAATCTCCTGTAACGGGTGCATTTCACGATGGAAGGCTTCTTCTGCGGTCATATCGGCAGTAACCTGAAAATAAGTCAGTATACCATTTTTCTGAGCTACGAAGTCTACTTCCGTATTGCCATATTTTCCGATCGTCACCTGGTAATCACGGCGCAGCAGCTCAAAAAACACGATGTTTTCTATAGAAAATCCTAAATCGTAACGTTTTCTGGGCAAAATGTGATTACGCAATCCCAAATCGACCATATACCATTTTCGGTTGGCTTTCAAAAGCTGCTTTCCTATAATGTCAAATCGTTCTGCCGGATAAAAAATAAAGGATTCCTGTAACGCTTCCATATAATCACTCACAGTATTGGTTGATACCTTTCGGCCGGAAGATATAAGATAATTAGCAACACTACGAATAGATACCGGACTGCCGACCACACTTGCGAGAAAACGGGCAATGGTTTTGAGCAGTGTAATATCTGTGATTTTCCGTTTGCCAGAATTCATTTCCTTTCGATATTGACGATCTTCAATATCACGAACGATCACTGTATTATAAATGCCTTCCAGATAGGAATTTATCTTCTCATCCGTTCTGTCCATAACAGAAATATCAGGAAAACCACCCGTTCTCATATATTCCGCAAATGCCCTCTCGGCCGGAAGCTCCGCCAGTTCCATATATTCCCGAAAAGACAGCGGAAGCATAGAAATCTCCACATACCGTCCGGTCAGCAGAGTGGCCAGATCGCCGGACAGCATATAAGAATTAGAGCCGGTGATATAAATATCCGTATTGCTCTTCGCATATAAACTGTCTACTACTTTTTCAAAAGCTTCAACCCTCTGTATTTCATCCAGGAAAATATAATTGATCTTATCCGGGCAGAGCTGTTCCATAATATATTGATATAATGCTTTGTAATTCAGCAAATGCTCGTATTCTAATTCTTCAAAATTTATTGATACGATTTGCCCGGAATGCACACCATTTTGAAGTAAATATTGCTGATATTGAAGCAACAATGTAGATTTTCCGCAACGGCGTATACCTGTAACAACTTTAATGACCTGTTCATCCTTCCATGAAAGCAGTTTATCCAAATACTCTTTTCGTTGAATCATGACTGCACCTCCACAATTATCGTTCCCATTATAGCACAGGATATACAGTTATTCAACAAAACGTTCCCATATCGGAACATACTGAGTTCCTTTAAGCTTGAAGGTTTCAAAAGTTTATGCTAGTATAAAAATATTCTGGAATACGGAGGTAAATAAACAATGCTGGAATTTAAATACGACACCCAATTACTGATTGAGGGGCAGGATCTTGATGAAGATACAATAACCGAGTATTTTACAAATAATTTTAAAGGTGACTGTTTACTGGCAGTCGGCGATGAAGATCTGATAAAAATTCATTTCCACACAAACGAGCCATGGAAAGTTCTCGAATACTGTACCTCTTTAGGTGAGATCTATGATATCGTTATTGAAGATATGGACAGACAGTCACGAGGTCTGAAAGGTTAAATCGGTAAGAAAAATGGGCAAAACTGTGATATTCAAAGGAAAGGTATCCTGGTGGTTTTATATGATAATTTGGGGGGATTGCCGGTAGAACTGTTTTGTATTCCTGTCGTATTTCATAATTATGCAGAGCTTCGAAATTTGTAATATAACATATCTGATAAAAGAATTCAAGAAAATCCCAAAATGTAATACGCGTAATACACTACAATACGCTCAAAAAATTTTCCATTACCTCTTGACCCTCACGGTGCGTCATAGAATAAAGTAGTGATATCAAGAGAAGGAGGACGCCAGTTATGAGAACAGTGAAGGAAATATCGGATCTGACGGGTATCAGCGTGCGCACGCTCCATTATTATGATGAGATCGGCCTGCTAAAGCCGACAGAAAAAAGTGAAGCGGGATACCGGCCTTATGACGATAAAGCATTGGAAACCTTACGGCAGATTTTGTTCTTCCGCGAATTTGACATTTCTTTGGTTCTTCCGCATTTGTTAGTATCTAATCAGCGATACGATACATTAGCTTAGCCTGCAACAATTGCTTACTACATCGTCCATACATGGTACGCTTGACCATTTTGAGTTTACTGTTAGTTCCTTCCACAAACCCATTACT
>CAQNVT010000253.1 GCA_948844705.1 uncultured Dorea sp. | reverse complement strand
GCGGCGCGGTCTCGGCAATGGCAATGCTCGCGGGATTGAAAGAAGGAAACGACGACCCGGAGAATGAAGAGGCGAAAGCGCATATCTACGCGCTGGTGACGCACAATATGGCGCTTGCCGGGAAGGTCTGCACACGGATTGTAAATCTGCCGGAAATCAATAAAATTTAGAAATCAGGATTTGTTTTTTTCAACGATTGGCAAACAGAATAAAATCCGATATAATAGGAACGGGTTATTATTCACGTCCCAGGAATGCGCTGAACTGCGCCAGGAATGGAAGGAGACAGAGGATAAATGGCAGAGCAGAAGAAAGAACATAATCATTTACATGGACATACTCATGGGCATCCTCATACACACCCGCACGGCCATGTGCACAGCGAGGAGGAGAAGAGAGCGGTAGTCAACCGGCTCTCGAAGGCGATCGGGCATCTTGACGCGGTAAAGCGTATGGTGCAGAATGATGCGGACTGCAGCGACGTGCTGATCCAGCTTGCGGCAGTGCGCTCGGCGATTAATAATACGGGAAAGGTCGTATTAAAGAATCATATTAACCACTGTATCGTAGAGGCGGTGGAGGAGCATGATATGGAGGCGATCGAAAAGCTTAATCAGGCTATAGATAAATTCATGAAATAATGTATAATATAGGTAGAGTAATGGGTGATGAAGGAGGAAGGGAATAATGAATGTACAGATTGAAAATGCCATGCCTGAGGGCTTTGTGTTTGAAAGGACACAGAATGTAATGCATGGAGCAGTGAACGGGATCGCACTTCTGATCGTACCTGTGACGGCGGAGAATCAGTTCAGGATACAGCTTCATGCAGATATTGAGAAGAGTGCGGGAAAGGATAATTTTCTGGGATTTCTTGGCGTATTGCAGCAGAGACATCCTTTTGTGCAGTATGCGGGATATAACGGCATGAATACGGTTTCTGTCAATGTTGCATCAAGGGAGCAGGAGGATAAGGAGAATCTGACGATCCTTATTTCGGAGCTTACCTCGAAGTGTATGGAGTGCGGGATCCGCAACTGCTGTTCGCGCTGTAAGAACGTACTGCCCCTGCGTGCGGCGGCTGTGGACGGAGCGCCGGTGCTCCTCTGTGCAAATTGTTTTTCTCAGGTAATGAATGAGGCGGACGGACAGAGCAGACAGAAGGAAAATATGTTTCTGGGACTGATCGGAGCGATCCTGGGAGCTCTGCTTGGAACCGTTCTGTGGGTTGTAATCGGTATGGTAGGGTTCATTGCCGGAATTGCCGGATATGCGATCGTATTCTGCGGGATGAAGGGTTATGAGATGCTTGGAAAGAAACTCTCGAGAAAAGGAATCGTAATCTGTATCATTTTGTCCTGTCTGATGATCGTGGGAGCAGAGTATGTGTCACTGGGAATTACGATTTATAAGGAGCTTGGAGATACCTATTATCTTTCCATGGGAGATTCCTTTGCACTGATTCCGGCGTTTTTAGGTGAGTCTGAGGTTGTGGGAGGCGTGGCAAAGGATCTGATCTTCGGATATGCTCTTGCGATATGGGCAAGCTTTTCTTCGGTAAAGCTCCGCTGGAGGCAGGTGGCGCAGGAGCAGAAGTCTCATACGGTCGTACCGTTCTGATCCGTGAAAAGGCCGCTGGACATTTGGCCTATAGAATAGTATAATGATGCACAAAAGATTATACATACAAGCTATAACAGGAGGGAATGTAAAAATGAAGGTATATGATTCTGTAAAAAAAGAAGAATTAGAGGTTGACGGAACAAAGGGTCTGATCGAGCTTATGAGAAGCGGACGTCAGGTAGATCTGTATCTGAAGGAGAAGAAGTCAGATGCAGACGGCTATATGAGCTGGGATGTAGAGCATTGGTCCAGTATTGACGTGAAGAGATTTATCCGGTGCTATTCTCTGGAGGGAAGGGTGCTCGGAGAATCTACAGGGCATAATATCTACGATCTGGAAAATGAGTTTAAGCCTGAGGAAGCAGCGAAGGTAGAGCTCAGCTAATAAAAAAATAGAATCCTCCTGATTACGGCATGAGACGGCTGTAATCAGGAGGATTTTTTTGCTGCTTATACGGGATTTAAAATTATAAAATAAAAAATGTATAAACTGTGTTGACAAACGGGAAACGTAGTGATAAATTAGTATTCGAAGATGTTAGCACTCAAAATCAAAGAGTGCTAACAGGATAACCGAAAGGAGGAGGCAGATGGTTTCGGAGCATGGATTAAATGAACGGAAGCTTACAATCCTTCATGCGATCATAAAGACATACTTAGAGACAGGCGAGCCTGTAGGCTCCCGGACGATTTCCAAGTATTCGGACCTGAATTTAAGCTCCGCCACAATCCGTAATGAGATGTCGGATTTAGAAGAGCTGGGCTACATCGTACAGCCTCACACGTCCGCAGGACGTATCCCTTCGGACAAAGGCTACCGGCTCTATGTAGATATGCTCATGGAAGAAAAAGAGCAGGAGCTGAATGAGAAGCAGGAACAGATGCTTGAGAAAGCCGATAAGATGGAACAGCTGCTTAAGCAGGCGGCGAGAGTCCTTGCAAGCAGCACGAATTATGCGACAATGGTCTCTACCCCGATGAACAGCGCGAATAAGCTTAAGTTTATCCAGCTATCCAAGGTAGACGAGGAACAGATTATCGCGGTGATCGTTCTTGGCGGAAATGTCATAAAGAACAAGATCATTAATGTAGGGGAGCCTTTAAGCAACGAAAATTTGCTGAAGCTCAATATGCTTCTCAATACGACCCTTAACGGTATGTCGATCGAGGAGATCAATCTCGGACTGATCGCCAGGCTTAAGGAGCAGGCGGGGATACACAGCGATGTGATCGGAAATGTCCTGGATGCGGTGGCGGATGTGATCCAGCTTGACGAGGATATGCAGATATACACGAGCGGCACAACGAATATTTTCAAGTATCCGGAGCTTTCGGATAAGCAGAGTGCACAGGAGATTATCAGTGCATTTGAAGAGAAGCAGCAGCTTACAGAGCTTGTGACACAGACGCTTTCGAAGGAAGAAAACACAGGGATCCAGGTTTATATCGGAGACGAGACGCCGGTTCAGAATATGAAGGATTGCAGCGTGGTCACGGCAACCTATGAATTAGGGGACGGCATGAAGGGCACGATCGGTATTATCGGACCGAAGAGAATGGATTATGAGCATGTGTTGAAATCTATGAAAAGATTACAAAGCGAGCTGGATCAGATGTTTCATAAGAAAGAATAGATCAGGACAGAATAAATAGGAAAGGTGGAATAACCCTTGGAGAATGTTAAGGAGAAAAGCCAGGAAGAGATGGTAAAGGAAGCAGTAGAAGAAGCAAAAAAGGCGGCAGAGAAAGAGCAGGTCTGCGAAGAAGCAGAAGCGCCCGGGGAGGCGGAAGCCTTTGAAGAGGCAGAAGCCTTTGAAGAGGCAGAAGCCGGGGAAGAAAAGGACGAAGGCGGAGCCGGGACTGCGGGAGAAGAGACAGAAGCAGCCGGGGAGACCGCGGAGGATGACGGCGGAGAACAGACAGAAGAGGATAACGAAAAGCCTGCAGGCAGAAAGCTCTTTGGAAAAAAGAACAAGAAGGATAAAAAGGACGAGAGAATAGAGGAGCTTACAGATAAGCTTACTCGTCAGATAGCAGAGTTTGATAACTTCCGCAAGCGTACGGAGAGAGAAAAATCCCAGATGTACGAGATAGGAGCGAAAGATATCATAGATAAAATACTTCCGGTAGTTGACAACTTTGAACGGGGTCTTGGTGCAGTGAAGGAAGACCAGAAGGAGGATCCGTTCGTTCAGGGGATGGAGAAGGTGTATAAGCAGCTTATGACAACACTGGAAGGGATTGGAGTTACTCCTATCGAGGCGGTGGGAAAGGAATTCAATCCGGACTTCCATAATGCAGTGATGCATGTGGAGGATGAGAACTTCGGTGAGAACATGGTAGCCGAGGAGTTCCAGAAAGGTTATATGTACCGTGACTCTGTTGTGAGACACAGTATGGTAAAGGTAGCAAATTAGCTTTATAAAAAAAGGAGGAAATAAAAATGGGCAAGATTATAGGTATTGACTTAGGAACCACAAACAGCTGTGTGGCTGTTATGGAAGGCGGTCAGCCGACCGTTATCGCAAATACAGAAGGTGCAAGGACAACACCGTCTGTAGTAGCATTCACAAAGACAGGCGAGCGTCTGGTAGGAGAGCCGGCAAAGCGTCAGGCAGTAACAAACGCGGAGAGAACGATCTCTTCCATTAAGAGAGAGATGGGCTCTGACTACAGAGTAAAGATCGACGAGAAGAAATATTCTCCTCAGGAGATTTCCGCAATGATCCTTCAGAAGCTTAAAGCAGATGCCGAAGGATATCTCGGCGAGAAGGTAACAGAGGCGGTTATTACGGTACCGGCTTATTTTAACGATGCACAGCGGCAGGCGACAAAGGATGCGGGAAAGATCGCAGGCCTTGATGTAAAGCGTATCATCAACGAGCCTACGGCAGCAGCTCTTGCATATGGACTTGACAATGAAAAAGAGCAGAAGATCATGGTATATGACCTTGGCGGCGGTACCTTCGACGTATCGATTATTGAGATCGGCGACGGTGTAATCGAGGTATTATCTACGGCAGGTAACAACAGACTCGGAGGCGATGATTTCGACCAGAAGATCACAGATTATATGATCGCCGAGTTTAAGAAGCAGGAGGGCGTTGACTTATCTACAGATAAGATGGCTCTTCAGAGACTTAAGGAAGCGGCTGAGAAGGCGAAAAAGGAGCTGTCCTCGGCTACAACGACAAACATTAACCTTCCGTTCATTACTGCAACTGCAGAGGGACCGAAGCATTTTGATATGAACCTGACAAGGGCGAAATTTGATGAACTGACCCACGATCTTGTAATGAAGACATCTGAGCCTGTGACGAGAGCACTTTCAGATGCAGGCATTTCTGCTTCCGAGCTCGGACAGGTGCTGCTGGTAGGCGGTTCTACACGTATTCCGGCTGTTCAGGAGGAAGTAAAACGCCTGACAGGCAAGGAGCCCAGCAAGTCACTGAATCCGGATGAATGTGTAGCCCTCGGCGCTTCTGTTCAGGGCGGAAAGCTTGCAGGCGACACGGGAGCAGGAGATATCCTTCTTCTTGACGTAACTCCGCTTTCTCTTTCCATCGAGACAATGGGCGGCGTAGCTACAAGACTGATCGAGAGAAATACGACAATTCCTACAAAGAAGAGCCAGATCTTCTCTACGGCAGCCGATAACCAGACAGCGGTAGATATCAATGTCGTACAGGGTGAGAGACAGTTTGCAAGGGATAACAAGTCACTCGGACAGTTCAGGCTGGACGGAATTCCGCCGGCACCGCGCGGAGTACCGCAGATCGAAGTTACCTTCGATATCGATGCAAACGGTATCGTAAATGTATCCGCAAAGGATCTTGGAACAGGAAAAGAGCAGCATATCACTATTACTGCAGGCTCCAATATGTCGGATGAGGATATCGATAAGGCAGTAAAAGAGGCGGCGGCATTTGAGGCGCAGGACAAGAAGCGCAAAGAGGGCATCGATACTAAGAACGATGCAGACGCACTGGTATTCCAGACAGAGAAAGCGCTGGGCGAGGTCGGCGATAAGCTTGACGGAGCAGACAAGGCAGCGGTAGAGGCCGACTGCAAGGCGCTTAAGGAGCTGCTTGAGAAGGTGAATATGGACGACATGTCCGACGCTCAGATTGCCGAGATCAAGGCGGCAAAGGAGAAGCTCATGGAGGGCGCTCAGAAGCTTTTCACAAAGATGTATGAGCAGGCCGGCGCTGCTGCAGGCGCACAGGGAGCAGGCCCGGATATGGGAGCACAGGCAGGTCCGGCACCGGATGGATTTGCAGGTGACGATGTAGTAGACGGAGACTATAAAGAGGTATAGATAGAAGGATAAATTATGGCAGAATCTAAAAGAGATTATTATGAGGTCCTCGGCGTCAGTAAAGACGCCGATGACGCTGCGTTAAAAAAAGCATACAGACAGGTTGCCAAAAAATATCATCCTGACATGAATCCCGGAGACGCGGAAGCAGAAAAGAAGTTCAAAGAGGCCTCCGAGGCATATGCCGTCTTAAGCGACCCGGAAAAACGCCGCCAGTATGACCAGTTCGGCCATGCTGCATTTGAAGGCGGCGGAGGCGCCGGAGGTTTCGGAGGTTTTGATTTCGGCGGAGCGGATTTCAGTGATATATTCGGTGATATATTCGGCGATCTGTTCGGCGGGAGCTCAAGACGAGGCGGACGTGCAGGCCAGGGACCTATGAAGGGCGCGAACATCCGCAAAAGTGTACGGATCACCTTCGAAGAAGCGGTGTTCGGCTGTGAAAAGGAGCTGGACGTTATTTTAAAGGATCCGTGTCCGAAATGCGGAGGAAGCGGTGCAAAGCCGGGGACATCTCCGGAGACTTGCCCGAAATGCGGAGGCAAGGGTCAGGTCGTCTATACACAGCAATCCTTCTTTGGTATGGTGCAGAATGTACAGACCTGTCCGGACTGTCATGGAACGGGTAAGATTATCCGTGAGAAATGTTCGGACTGCGGCGGAACAGGATTTATCTCGAATAAGAAGAAGATATCCGTTTCTATCCCGGCGGGTATTGACAACGGACAGAGCGTCCGTATCCGTGAAAAGGGCGAGCCGGGTGTAAACGGAGGACCGAGAGGAGACCTGCTTGTCGAAGTGACGGTATCCAGACATCCGATCTTTCAGCGTCAGGATATGCATATCTTTTCTACCGTGCCGATTTCATTTGCACAGGCGGCGCTCGGAGCAGACATTAAGATCAAGACCGTTGACGGCGAAGTCATCTATAATGTGAAGGCCGGGACAAAAACCGATACAAAGGTGCGCCTGAAAGGAAAAGGCGTTCCTTCCATCCGTAATTCGCAGGTGCGGGGCGACCATTATGTGACGCTGGTGATTCAGACACCGGAGCGTTTAAGCGCGGAGGCGAAAGAAGCGCTCAGGAGATTTGACGAGCTGTCGGGAAATACATTAAATGCAGTGTCCGGCGGGGATAGCAGCAGTGCGGGCACGGGCGGCAGGAAGAAAAAAGGATTTATGAATAAAATGAAGGAAGCCTTTGATGATTAGACGTCAAGGGCTTTTTTCGTGCATATCGGCAGCAATACCGTGATCGGAGCGGGAAGTGTTGTGACGAAGGACATTCCGGAAGTAATAGGGGATGATTTTTTGTGGGATTTGCTGTATAATAGAAAAAAACAAAATAAAGGTAGGGATGTAATATGCAGATATCGAGCAGATTTACGATTGCTGTCCATGTTCTTATAGGTATTGAGACATTTAAAAATGATTATAAAGTTACAAGTGAATTCCTTGCGTCAAGTGTCAATGTAAACCCCGTTGTCATAAGACGTCTTTTACAGCAGCTAAAAAAGGCAGAACTGATAAGTGTTAAGAGGGGAAGCGGAGGGGCGGATATAAAAAAGCCCTTAAATGAGATTACATTGCTGGATGTGTATAATGCCGTGGAATGTGTAGAAAAAGGGAAGCTTTTTCATTTTCATGAGAGCCCGAATCAGCGCTGTCCCGTTGGGAAAAATATTCATGCATTATTAGACGCAAGGCTTGAGAAAATACAGAAGGCAATGGAAAAGGAAATGGAGTCCGTAACTATCCGGGATATTATGGACGATGCAGAAAAATTAATAGAGCTATAGCAGGGACCGCTTGACAGTGCAAATTTTAAAGGAGTAAAATATTAAAAAAAGGATAAGAAGGAGGTTTTAAAATTGAACAGATTAAAGGATAAGGTTGCGATCGTTACAGGATCTACCAGCGGTATAGGTATCGGAATTGCCCGTACATATGCCGCAGAGGGAGCAAAGGTCATCGTATGCGGCAGGCGTGTGGAAAGAGGACAGGCCGTTGTGGATGACATTAAGAAGGAAGGCGGGGATGCTTCCTTCCATGTTATGGATATTACAGATCCGGAAAGCATTGAAAAATTGGTTGCCGATACGGTAGAAAATTTCGGAAGAATTGATATTCTTGTTAATAATGCGGCTAATGTAGGGCTGTCTGACGGCCGGGTGGATGAGCTGACGATTGAGATGTGGGATGCTATCTTCCAGAGTGATCTTCGGGGAACCTTCTATATCATCAAATGCGCTCTGCCGCATATGATGAAGAACGATGCGGGCGGAGCTATTATCAATATCGGTTCCATGGCTTCCTGCAGCGGTGACCTTGGGTCTACTGCTTATGCATGCGCGAAAGCCGGTGTGGATATGCTTACCCAGTCGGTGGCTCTGCAGTACGGGAAGAGTAATATCCGCTGCAACTGTGTGCGCCCGGGCCTGATCGTTACTCCGCAGAACGAGGCGCATATCCCGCAGGCGCTGAAGGATATTTTCCTGAGCAATATCATGGTCAACCGCTACGGCTGCCCGGAGGACATTGCCCATGCATGTGTTTATTTCGGCTCTGATGAGAGTGAATATGTCACAGGACAGATCATAACCGTAGACGGCGGTCTGAATTCACATACGCCTACGGTAGCGCAGTTCCGCTCTATGGGTTCGCGTACATGGTAAGAACAGGATGAAGAATGGGAGGAGGGTATCTTAGATACCCTCTATCCTTCTGTCTGTGCCCGGTTTTTTCTGAGTAAAAGCGCCGTTCCGAGAAGCGCCGCCGCAAAGAGCAGCTGTATGCCCAGATTCTGCCAGAACCGGACAGCCTGAGCGTGAGAGAAGACGCTGTTCTCGGCGATCAGGTTGTTGCTGATTTCATACCAGTAGACCGGAAGAAAGCGGGCCACGGTCAGGACGCCCTTTCCCAGAACATCCATGGATACGAATACGCCGCATGTAAAGGACATGCCAAGTGACAGTACGTTGACGACCGCACTTATAAGCTCCGCCGATTTTAAGAACGAACCTACAAAAAAGGAGATTGCAAGTGCAACAGTTGCTAAAACAAAACTGTTCAGCAGGTAATAGGGAAGCTGCGTGTCCGTAAGGAAATCCCTGCCGTATACGATCATGGGCATGACCGTACAGATCACCCACAGTGCCAGGCCGATCACCGCATATCCGAGAAACAGCTGCAGATTGAGTGCACGGTCGGATATGGCAGAGCAGCGCATCCTCCTTTTGACGTCCGGATCGTTGAATTCGATCATAATATATCCCAGCGTGTAGCAGAGGATGGAAATAAGGATATAAGGCATGTACTGGAACATGAAGGCATGGCCGGGCATGTCTCCGCCGTGTCCGTTCTTGTCTATCAGGGTCACATCCGGTGTGTTCTCCGCATTTTCCATTACTTTTTTAACGGCGTCGTCAAGGGAATAGCCGCCTTTTGTCATAACAGAGACCCCGTTTAAAAAGGTATTGATCTGCTGGTCCACATAGTATCCGCTTGTGCTGCCGGGCACCTTCGTGACGGGAAGAGTCTCTGTACCGCGCAGACATTTTTCTTCGAAATTCTCAGGGATCGTCACAATATAGTAGATATCCCGGTAAAAAAGACGGTCCTGCAGGATGCTTTTGTCGTCCGGAATGTCCTTGATATTGTGATACAATGCAAGATAGTCGGTAAGGCCTTTTGCAAGAGTGCCGCCGTCACGGTCAATGACAGCGATATCAAGACTCTGCAGCTTAAAGCTTACGATATTTTCCTGTCCCAGCATCTTCTGTGTCATAACGCTGATAGTTAAGAAGATGGCAATGTAAAGAAAAACCATATTAATATTTCGTTTTGTAATCAGTAGAAAACCTTTAAATACTGTCATAGGATTCCCTCCTTACCCCTAAAAATGCCATAAATAAAAGCAGAATACTCATAGCTGCCAGGATCATGATACATCTTGAAAAGCGTTCCATGTCATTATAGATTCCCAGGCAGTAAAATGCGTCGCTGAGTACGGCGGCAGGATTGATGCGGTTGACGATCGGGCAGTGAAGCTCAAGGATATTTTTCATATCTCCGAACATAAGCCCGGATAAAAATCCCGGAACCAGTGTGAGAGCTACCGAGAAGCCCATTTTCATTCCCAGATCCATTTTGCTGATACAGCCGAAGGCAAGGCCCATACATACGCCGATCACGCTTCCCATAAAATCAACAAGGAGCAGAGAAGGAATGTCGCTTCCCAGGCTGATCCCGAGAATCTGCGTGACATACAGATTCAAAATGATGATATTTATGAAATGGATGGTCACGAGCACCAGCATATCCGTGATGACCAGCTTAAGCCTGTGGGTTGGCGTGATACTCCGTCTGGCGCCAAGCGCGGTCAGGTTCGCCTGTGTATCGAAGCTTGCACGTACGCCTAAGAAGGCGCCGGATAAGCAGGCATAGGCAATGAGTGCGAAGAAATACTGGACATTCGGGTTCAGGGTTTTCCCGCCGAGGGTCTCTTCATGGACGGTCTGCCGATAGTCATTTAGGGCGTCCAGGGCAAGAGAAAGGTTCTCCGGGTGTTCCGCGGCGATTTTTCCTATCATGGAGGAATTCTGATTGTAGCTGTCAAGAGCCGAGGTCAGGATGCTTTCATTTAATCCGTTTTTTCCTACGGTGAGGGAAGGGGTATCTTTTACATAATAGATACCGTCTACCTTTTCTTCATTCAGTTTTTTCAGCGCATCATCCTCAGAAGAGGTTTTTACGATGTCTAAGAGCTCTCCGTCCAGATTTTCTAAAAACAGTTCAAATGCTTTTGCATTTTCACCGGAGGTATCCTCCGTGACAACGGCCACCCTGATATTCTCCCATTCGGATCCCCCTGCAGTGTTTATGCGGGTGCCGAAGGAAAGGTAAAAAAGTGTTCCAAGTATCATCGGAAAGGCAAGCGCCCAGAACATAATGGAAATTTCCCGTATCGTCTGCAGAAAGCGGTATTTGAATAAAAATAACATAGACGTGCCACCTCCTAATCTCTGAGCTCTTTTCCTGTGATTTCAAGGAATACGTCGTTTAAGGTGGGGAGCTCTGAAAAGACTCTTCCGAATGCAATGTTATGGGCGCTTGCCTT
>CAQNVT010000252.1 GCA_948844705.1 uncultured Dorea sp. | reverse complement strand
GCCGGTACGGATGCGATCCTCTGGAAGATCGTATACCAGGACGGCGAAGAGGTGAGCCGGGAGATGTTCAACAGCAGCTCCTATCAGAAGACGGATACGATCTATGAGGTGGGGACGATGTCCGATAATCCGGAATCTACCGCGCTTGTGCAGAACGCGATCGCCACGCAGGACGAAGGACAGATCTATGAGGCTGTCGGGGCGGCGCAGTAACATCTTAAAAAGCGGCCCTGCAAGAGGAAATGAATATGAATGAGGAACGGATTGTTTATGAGACGCGGACTGCTTTCGGGCAGTCCGAAAATATAGGGGTCTATGCACTGGCTTCTGCCGTCAACCGGCTTGCGGCGGAGGATGTGAACAGGCCTGAGATCAGCGTTGTGATCCTCCGGCCGCCGGACGGAATAAAGGAGCATATGTATGCGATTGAAAAAAAGGTGAAAAGGACGTGCCGTGAGCGGGATATCTGCCTGAGGGATATCAGGAAGGGAATGCAGGCGGGGGTGTCGCAGTATACCGCGGTCGTAACGGGTGCGGGCCTGTCTCCTAAGAAACAGGAATGGTACCGGGAGACGATGCGAGCCGGACAGGACATTGTCATGGCTAAATGGGCCGGTATGGAAGGTATGCTGCGTCTTGCAGAAGAAAAAAAAGAAGAGCTTTCCCGCCGCTTTGCGCCGGCATTTTTAAGGCAGATCGAAAATGTGAGAGAAGAGATATTTTCATTAAAGGAGATTCGGACTGCCGTAAAAGAAGGCGTGTCGGCCATATACGAGATCGGAGAGGGCGGAATCTATGCCGCACTCTGGAGGCTTTCGGAGAAGGCGGGCACGGGGCTTGAGGCAGACTTAAGGAGGATATCCGTGCTTCAGGAGACGATCGAGGTGTGCGAATATCTTCATCTGAACCCCTATCGGCTTACATCGGCTGGAAGTCTCTTGTTTGTCACGGAGCAAGGAGAGGCGGCAGTACAGGCTCTTTTGAAGGAAGGAACAGAGGCGGCCGTGATCGGAAGCCTTCGGGATGACAATGACAAGATCATAAGAAACGGGGAGGAGAGGCGTTTCATTGACCGTCCGGCCCCGGATGAGTTTAATTATATATTTATGGAGGATAAAAGAAATGAAAGACATTAGGAAGCAGATATTAAAATACCTGGAGACGAACAGCCGGGCGGATTTAGGTGAGCTGTCCGTGCTTCTTGGCTGTGAGGAGGCGGAGATTGCCAATGAGATCGCCGATATGGAGAGGGAAGGGATCATATGCGGCTATCATACGCTGATCGACTGGGAAAAGGCCGGGGACGACCATGTAAATGCCCTGATTGAGGTAAGGGTAACTCCTCAGCGGGAAAAGGGCTTTGACAAGACGGCAGAGAGGATCTGCAATTATCCGGAGGTAAATGCGGTTTATCTTATTTCCGGTGCGTATGATCTCCTTGTTACCCTGGAGGGCAAGACGCTCCTTGAGGTATCCAGATTCGTTTCCGCGAAGCTGTCCTCGATCGATGAGGTTATCAGTACGACGACACATTTTATATTGAAGAAGTACAAAGACCACGGCACGATGCTTGCAAAGAAGAGTAAGCCCGAGAGAATGGCGGTGACACCATAATGAGAAATCCGTTATCAAAAAAAATAGTCGATATTAAGCCTTCCGGGATCCGCAAATTTTTTGATGTGGTCAGTGAGATGCCGGACGCGATCTCTCTCGGTGTGGGAGAGCCTGATTTTGATACGCCCTGGAGGATCAGGGAGGAAGGAATCTACTCTCTGGAGAGAGGGCGAACCTTCTATACCTCCAATGCAGGACTTAAGGACCTAAAGATCGAGATCGGCAGATATCTGGAAAGAAAGATCGGCGTATCCTATGATCCGAATAAGGAGATCATCGTGACCGTAGGGGGGAGCGAGGGAATCGACGTGGCCTTCCGCGCGATGCTTGATCCGGGAGACGAGGTGCTGATCCCGCAGCCGAGCTATGTATCGTATCTCCCCTGCGCCGTGCTGGCGGACGGTGTTCCGGTGGTGGTTCCGCTCCAGGAAAAAAACGAGTTTAAGCTTACAAGGGATGAGCTGGAGGCAGCCATCACGCCGAGGACGAAGATGCTTGTGCTGCCGTTTCCGAATAACCCGACCGGGTCGGTCATGACGAGAGAGGATCTGGAGCCCATTGCGGAGGCAGTAAAGGAGCATGATCTGTTTGTGCTCTCGGATGAGATCTATTCGGAGCTTACCTATAAGGACAGACATGTATCCATTGCGTCGCTGCCCGGAATGAAGGAGAGGACTCTGGTCATCAACGGATTTTCCAAGGGCTTTGCCATGACAGGCTGGAGACTTGGTTATATCTGTGCGCCGGGGATTATCACGGAGCAGATGCTTAAGATCCACCAGTATGCGATCATGTGCGCGCCGACCAACAGCCAGTATGCGGCGATCGAGGGACTGCGGCACTGCGAGGACGAGGTGCAGGAGATGCGTACGGCGTATAATCAGAGGAGAAGATATCTGCTGCATGAGTTTAAGCGGATGCAGCTTGACTGCTTTGAACCCTTCGGGGCTTTCTATGTATTTCCGAATATTCAGGAGTTTGGCATGACCTCAGAGGAGTTCGCCACAAAGCTTCTTAAGGAGGAGAAAGTGGCGGTCGTGCCGGGAAGCGCATTCGGCGGGAGCGGAGAAGGCTTCATACGGGTATCCTATGCATACTCCCTGGAGGATCTTAAGGAAGCAATCGGAAGACTTGGAAGGTTTATAGACAGAATGAGAAACAGGTAAAGGGATATGGCTCAGGTAAAAGAGGCGGGAAACCGTTCCCAGGCAGTTTTTACGGCCGAGGAGGCAAGGGCGGCACAGAAGAATACCCAGATGGCAGCCGGAAGTATGCTGCTGGCCGAGACAGTTAAGCAGGCGGCGAAGGAGCGGGAAGAGATTAAAAAGGAGCAGGAGACGAAGGAAGAGGACGGCAGGGAGAATGACAGAAGGGATTCCAGAGATACTCCGGAGCTCTCCAGGCAGAGCAAATGGTTCGGCACGGAAGGGAAGCTTTTAGAGCAGGAGAATATTAAGTGGACGCTTGAGATGGAAGAGGAGGCATGGGAGGCATTTTTGAACTGGATGCCTCTGAAGGATAAGCTCTTATCCGGGCAGCTTGAGGAGCTGTCCAGACTGTATATGAAGCTTCTGGAGGCGATCCTCATACATACGGCGGGAGACGGGCAGGCGGCTCAGAAGGAGATGCTGGATGCGGTACTTGCCCAGAAGCTGAATCTTCTGATGGATACGGAGCTTAAGGATCTGATAAAGCTGCTCGGGGAAAACGGACAGGATGAAACGGTTGATAATATCAAAGCGGATGTGTATAAGCAGGTTACCGGTGAAAAAGTCACGGGAAAGGCCGCGGGAGAGCTGTTATCCCGGGCAAGAACGGGCCTGCCGGGGAACGGCAGATTCTTCATGCCGGAGACATCAGAGATAAAGCAGAGGGATACCGGAGTGATCTACAGCCGGGCAGGCGGCAGAAGCGTTCAGGTGAATCAGGCCTTCAGCGCCTGTAAAAATTCCGAAGAAATGCAGATGAATCAGAGAAATACAGTGCTGAGCGGCGGAAAAAGCGGGAATGACGGCAGTAGTACTTCCGCAAAAAGCGCGTCCTATACCGGGCAGGAGCTTCAGAAGGCAAACAGCTTTGCCGAACACATAAGTGGAAGCGGGAATCTGTTCAAAAGCACGGAGATCACGGCAAAAAATGAGGAGGTAACAGGACTTCTTGCCGGGATTACTTCTATAAAGGGTCAGATCTATGCCGGGACGTCCGGAAGAGAAAACAATGTGAAGGTTCCCGTCAAAAACGCACTGAATCAGTTTATTGATTATTATCTCACCCAGAAGGGCGTTTACAAGGTATATTATCATACGATAAATTCATATGAGAGAACGAAAAATGCGCAGAAGGCCATGGAAGACGGGCTTGAATACGCATATAAGCAGTTTCTGGAAAAAAAGAACGACGAGGCTTACCGCAGGCAGGCGGCATATTCCGGACAGTCAGGCTTCTTTCACGCAGCGGGAAAGGATATGACGATGGAGGAGGATTTAAGACGGGGCCTTTTGCTTCTTGAGAAAAACTGGAAGGAATTTCTGAGGTCTGTCGGCGAGGAGGAGCGAAAGGACATTCTTGTAACGCTGCAGCGATACAGTATATGGGGACAGCTCTTAAAGCCGGAGAGCCGGAGACAGAAAGCAGAGGAAAAGCCGCAGGAGCAAAGAAGAGACCGTGCAATGACATGGCAGGTCATCGCACTTGCGGCGGTGGGAGCAGTCTGTATTATTTACCGGTTGTTTTTCGGGTAGGGAATTGTTAGAATATTGAAAAGAAATAAATATGTAACTGTGGAGGTACTGAACAGTTACATAAATATAAATAATCGGGGGACTGGCAGATGGGAATGTATCTGAATCCGGGGAACAGCGGGTTTGAAGAGATAAGGAACAGTCAGTATGTGGATAAGTCCGGGATGATCAGCCTGATCAATCAGACGATAGGAACAAAACAGAAGCTGACCTGTATCAGCAGACCGCGGCGTTTTGGAAAATCCTTTGCCGCGCAGATGCTGTGCGCCTACTATGATAAAACCTGTGATTCTTCGGCGCTTTTTGCTGATCTTGCAATTGCATCGGATGCGAGGCTTAACGAAAGCTATAAACAGCATCTGAATAAGTATGATGTCATTTATCTGGACATGACATATGTGAAGCCGTTTTCGAACGGCTTCAGGGATGTCGTATCTTATATAAACAGAAAAATTACAGAGGAGCTCAAGGAGACATATCCTGCTCTTAAGGTGAGCAGTGAGCTTCCCTCTGCCATGCTTAATGCGGTGGAGCTTACCGGCAATAAATTCATCATGATTATTGACGAATGGGATGCACCGATCCGGGAGCTTCCCGGGATTCAGAAGGAATATCTGGAATTCTTAAGAACAATGTTTAAGAGCAGCGGTACGACAGCCAGAATATTTGCGGCAGCATATATGACAGGTATCCTGCCGATTCAGAAGGACGGCTCACAGTCAGCGATTTCGGATTTTCAGGAGTACTCGATGATTTTCCCGGGGAGATTTGCAGAATATGCGGGCTTTACGGAGGAAGAGGTGAGGAAACTGTGTCAGGAATATCACTGTGATTTTCAGGAAATGAAGCAGTGGTATGACGGATATGTGCTGGAGGGAGCCGGGTCGGTATATAATCCAAATTCCGTGATGAAAGCCGTGCGTAATGGACGGTTTCGTTCATATTGGACGGAAACCTCGGCTTCACAGAGCCTGATGGGGTATATCAGCCTGGATTATGATGGGCTGTCCAAGTCCGTCGTTTCGCTTCTCGGCGGGATCGAGCTGCAGGTAGATACCAATGGATTTTCCAATGATCTTTGTACCTTCCGGGGAAGGGATGATGTGCTGACACTTTTGATTCATCTGGGATATCTTGCGTATAATGAGGAAAATCAGACGGTTCGTCTTCCGAATGAAGAAATACGGCTGGAGTTTGCAAGAGCTGTCCGTGAGGCCGGACGTGACGAAACAATTTTGCGGATCCGTGAGAGCGATCAGCTGATTTATGATACGATTCATGAAAATGAAGAGGCTGTAGCGGCTCAGATAGAAAAGGTCCATGCAGAGGAAACAGCGAGTCTTTTTTATAATAACGAACAGGCTCTCCGCAGTGTGATTAAGCTGGCTTATTTTAGCTATAAGGATTATTATGTGAGATTTGAAGAGCTGCCGTCCGGAGACGGTTATGCGGATATTGTATATTTGCCGAGGAAAACAGCCGCAGTACCGGCTCTTGTGATTGAGCTGAAATGGAATCAATCGGCTGAGGGGGCTATCGATCAGATCAAGAAAAGAAGATACCCGGAAGCAGTCAGAGGATACGGCGGAGATATACTGTTAGTCGGTATCACCTATGATAAGAGCAGAGAAGGGCGGAAGCATACATGCAAGATAGAGAAAGCAGAATAAGGGACGGAGGTTTTTTGAGGAGGGACAGCGGCAACACAGCCGCAGGCGAGGCTGCCATGTCTTCCGCAGAAAAAGCTCCGTCCCTTAAAATTAAAAACCTCTACAGCATTTCAATAAACGCCGCAATACGTGTATTCAGCTGTCCCACGTCTGCCTGTGAGTAGTCTGTTTCCACATTAATATAAGGAATCTTCTTTTTCTCGTTTACGAATTTACGGATTGCTCGTGTCTCTACATTATAGGTATGGCAGGCCTGAAGTGTCATTTCCACGACGCCGTCTACTTTATACTCGTCGATCAGTCTTCCGAGAAGCTCAAGCCGGTTTGGGTTCGGAGTCATAACCGAACAGCCGATATTTAAGTAGCGTCTCGCAAGTGCATCGTATACGTCCGGATTGTCTTCGTCTACCAGCTTATCGATAGATTTTGCTCCGGAGCAGCTTTCGTATGTAACTACGATACCGCCGTTGTCCTCAACTGCGCGGATAACCTTTTCTGTAGCGCCGCCGATCGGACATCCGGTAATAAGGATACGGGGCTTCTTTTCCTCCATTTTGCCTTCTGCATATTCCTTTTTAATCTTTTCCACCAGACCGTCAACCTCTGCCGGAATGGCCTTTTTGTCAAATTTAAAGGTGCTGCCATAGAGGACCTTGAAGAGATCCTGGCCCTTGATCGGCGCCGGGTCATTCTGCATAACCTCATAGAGATTCTTAAGCGAACGTCTTACGTCATTGTTGATCTTGATTGCTTCGCGGATGTTATCCTCTGTGATCGTAATGTCAAATTTCTTCTCCAGATATTCTTTAAAGCGGATAATTTCCTTTTTCCACAGAACCAGGGCGTCCTCACGCTGTGTGTTTGGAAGCTCCATGATATATACGTCCTTAAATTCAGACATGTACTCGTACATTTTTTTCTTTCCGTCACAGGTCGTTTCCCCTACGACCACATCTGAAAAATAGAAGAACGGACATTTGTCCGTAATGGCAAATCCATAGCTGGATTTTATAAGCGGACATAAGTTCTTCGGCAGGTCTTTTTCTGCATCCGGAATGGTCTCGTCGGATGTAGAGCAGAGGCTTACAGATGCCGCACCCATAGCTGTTGCGATTTCCTGCGGGAAATAGGTGCAGTATGAGCCGATGACCGGAACTCCGGCATCCTTTAATTTTTTTACGCCCAGAAAGGAATTCATTTCCACATCGGGAAATTTCTCCGAAAGAGCGAG
>CAQNVT010000251.1 GCA_948844705.1 uncultured Dorea sp. | reverse complement strand
TGCAAAAAGGATAATGCTTCTTTCCCAAGGTTTGTAACTAAAAGAATAATGTCGCCTTCCGAATTGATATTATACCTGCCAGAAATGGAACTGCTGATGGTTTCCTTTAACCAGTATACAAAGAAAAAAGAATTTCCCTCCAATATACGCACCCCTCTGGATATGCAGTCTGATTTTATTCAGTTTCTTCAGGCCATATATTCGCCGCTCTGCTACGACTATGAGAGACAGAGCATCGTCAAAACACTGCGGGACTATATCGATATCCATTATATGGAGGATATTTCCTTGAACAGCATGGCAAAATATTTCTCTTACAGCCCCTCGCACCTCATCCGGTGCTTTAACCAGGCCTATCAGATCAGCCCGATGCAGTATTTAAAAAAGCTGCGCATAAAAAAAGCCGCCCAGCTTCTGCTGAATTCGGACAGCTCGATCCAGAGCATCGGCGAGAAGGTCGGACTATCGACGCCCTCTTATTTTATCCGTGAATTCAAAAAAGAAACCGGTATGACACCGGCACAATATCGTAAATCTGGGACGTAGTAAAATTGATTTTACTACGTCCCAGATTGAAAATACCCTGTCCCTATTTACGCCTGCATCTAAAATACATGCCTCCGGCCGTCAAAACTGCCGCCCCGGCAAAGAGCCAGAGCTTTTCTCCATATCTCTCCATCGACATGGAAAAAGGATAGAACATCTTTAAATATTTATTCCCGCCTCCGACGGCCATAATATAATAGACGATCGATGCCATATACCCGATCACCAGATTATCGGTCATTCCGTAAAAGAACAATCCCAGCGCCCCGAAAAACAGCATCCCGGCAAAGGTTCCGAAGTAATATTTCACAACCGGAAATTCGCAGTTATTACTCCGGAGTACGAAAATATATATCCCCAGAAATGCCGCCAGTATGAGCACATTCCCCAAAAGCCGCACAAGATAGACCGCCGCTCCCTTCGTATACTTTGCATAGACCAGCTCCTGGACCGCCCGGTCCTGCTCCGGCAGGAACACCGGAACCATCATGACGATTCCGAGCAGCGCCACGTAACGCTCCAGCACCTTTGCGGTATCTGCGGCCGACAGGTTCTCCACCCCCATGAGAAAGGGCGAAATTCCCAAAAGAAAGACGCATACGAGAAAATGAAGCGGGATATGATATTTTAAATTTGTTTTTTCGATCTGCCAATACCTTTCCATGTGAACCGATACCTCCCTTTCCTCCTCTGGCTATAGATAAACGCCGTAAATACGGCCAATATTACTGCAAGCACCGCATACAGGATCCGGTTGGCCGCAAGCTGCGTGAAATTCTCATGATACACGCTCCAATTAAGCTCCGTATTATGCCTCGGGACGAGATTCCAGCCGTACATGCCGCCGCTTAAGCTTCCCACGCCTGCAAATACAGAGACAAACCACCATGCGCCCTGGACCAGGACGGCAAGCGCCGTATCGGTAAGCTCCGTCAGCACCATCCCGACAGACGTTACGATCATGATCGTAGGAAGCAGCCAGCCGAAGGTATATTTTACATATGCAAATGCGTCCGCCTGAATTCCCGCCGCAGACGCGTACTTCAGGCAATGTGAGAGCGGAAGCACCGAGATCACAAGAACCGGAACCACAAGCATCACAAGCATGGCCAGATATCGGCTCAAGATGATGACGGCAGATGAACATCTCCTTGTGTAAATAAGCTCCTGCATGCCTGCCCGTTTATCTCTTAAGCCTCTGGTCACTGCCAAAAAGACAGGAAGAATTCCCAGAAACACGACCATATAATCCGAAAACAGTCTTGCATAGCCGCCGGTCAGATGATCCTTCACGGTTAGCTCCCGGTATTCCTCCATGGCATCCTCGTAGGTCATAGGAACACTGGCATTGCCGCCCCGGCAGGATTCCCCGTAGCTTGAGCCTCCGCCTAAAATATCATCGGCTTCGTCCATAAGCTCCTCAAATCTTTCATAGGTAAGTCCCGCCGCCGGCTCCGCCTCCATATTTCTCATAATCATCATCCCGCCGTTTTCTCCGCCGGTTCTCTCCTGACCCGCATACCAGTCACTGACAGCCTTTTCTGCCGCGGCTCTGCCTGAGATCCCTGTCGTTTCCTCTATGATCTCTCCGATCCTTTCATCCTCCTTCTCATCCAAGGTCACATTTTTATAAAACCCGATCGGATAAGTCGAATAATTTTCTCTGTAATATTCCTCCAGGAGCTGCCCCAGAGTCATTTTCATAATGATATTTTTATCCTCGCTTTGTTTATAGCCGTATTCCTTCTGCCCCTTTTTCGGCTCCGGCATGATCTCCGTGCTGCCGAGCTGCGATGCATAATCAAAGATAAGGACAAGAACGATCAGCCAGTAGATCAGGCTTTTTGCCGTCTGGCGGCATTCCTTTATAAAGAGCTGTATGAACATACGTCCTCACCTCCCCGCTCCTGCATCAGATACATATATGCATCCTCCACACCCGCCTCGCAGGACTTTGCCCCGGCAAACGGCTTTTCCTCCGCGAGGAAGCGTACCATCACGTTATTCCCCAGAGTCAGCATACTGGTCACGATACACTGCTTCTTAAGCTCCTCAAGCTCCTTCTTGCTGATCTCCGTCTGGAATACCCGCCCCTCTGCCATCCGGGTAAGCTCGGACACCGTTCCCGTATAAATGATCTCGCCGGCATCAAGCACTGCGATATTTTCGCAGGTAGCCTCGATATCCCCTACGATATGCGTAGACAAAATGACGATCCTCTCCTCTGCGATCTCACAGAGAAGATTGCGGAAGCGGACTCTCTCCTCTGGATCAAGCCCCGCCGTCGGTTCGTCCACGATCAGCACTTTGGGGTCATGAAGAATTGCCTGTGCGATCCCCAGACGCCGTTTCATGCCGCCGGAGAGCGCCTTCACCTTTTTCCGTTTGTCGTACTGTAGATTCACCCTCTTAAGAAGCTCCGGGATCCTCTCCTTTCGCTGCGGCCTGCTTAAGCCTGACAGCACGCCCAGATAATCCATCGCCTCGTAGACCGACATATTCGGATACATGGAAAACTCCTGGGGAAGATACCCGGTGATCCTTCGGATCTCCTGCGCCCTTGCGATATTTTTCCCACATACCGACACCTGCCCTTCACTCTTCGGAAGGAGCGTCGCCAGCACTTTCATAAGCGTTGTCTTCCCTGCTCCGTTCCGCCCCAGAAGCCCGAACATTCCTGTCTCGATCGTAAGATTTACATCCTTTAACGCCTGCTTTTTCCCGTAGTATTGATTTAAACCTCGTATTTTGATTGTTGTAGACATAAAAAACATCCTTTCCTTTTCTCTGATTACAGGATAAGAGGTAAATCTCTATAAATTCCCTATAAAAAATTAAGAAAATCTAAGGATGTCTTAAATATTTACCGTATTCGAAAGGAGGCCGTGACCACTGCCCCGCCGTTAATGCTGTTGGCTATATCAAGCACCCCTCCGTGTTTTTTGCACAACTCCCTGCAAATATGAAGCCCGATGCCGAAATGTTCATCCGGTTCCCCCTCCTCCCGCTCCTTATGGTACGGCTTTAGCGCTTTTACAAGCTGCTCCTCTGAAAAGCCGGGGCCGTCGTCGCGGACCGTCAGCATAAGCTCTTTGCCGTCCTTATCACAGTCAAGCATAACCTCGATCTTTCCCGCCGCATAACGAATCGCATTGGAAAGAATATTTTCTAGCACCTCCATGATCATATTGTCATCCGCAAGCACCGGCATATCCGGGCCGCTTCCCTCACAGATGATCCGGACGTCCCGGATCTGATTCAGTGCAAATGCCACCTCCCCGATCTTTCCTCTTATACTTGCCACGGAAGTCTGCTCCGGCGTAAACGGCACCTCCTCGATGCTCCTGATCCCTTTCATGGTACGGCTGTACTCCTCCAGTCTTTTCAGATGCTCAGACATAAGCGAAAGCGTACTTTCCAGCTTTTCCTCACTGATCCTTCCCTCCGGAATATATCTTGACAGGAAATCCGTATACCCACGAAGCACCGTAAGAGGCGTGCGAAGATCATGGGCAAATGCCGCATTCAGCTCCCTCTGCCGGTCGATAAGCCTCCACATCTCCTCCTTTCCCCGGATAAGCTCCAGGCGCATGGACTCCATGGAATCACAAAGCCGTCCCAGCTCATCCCGGCTCTCATAGGAAACCTGAAAATCCAGGTCATTTCTCCGTATCCTTTCCACACTTTCTTCCAGAATCGTAAGAGGAGCCCTAAGCCGTTTGCGGTAAAAAAGAAATATCGTAAGGATCATCCCTGCAAATGC
>CAQNVT010000250.1 GCA_948844705.1 uncultured Dorea sp. | reverse complement strand
GCTCCAGCTGCTCCTCCAACCGCTCCGGCTTTGATTCCGGATCCATAACTGCTTTAAAAAAGCCGTCATAAAGAAGCTTTACTCCCCGGGCTCCGGTACAGAAATCAAGAAATTCTTCCTGATATTTCCGCTCCCAGCTGTCAAAAAGTTCGTTGAACTTCTTCCGGCTCCGTATCTCATACAGAACCTCCTCCCTGTCCCTGATCATAGGGAAATGCTGCTGCAAAATTGTCTTCATACGCAAATCTCCTTTCGCTTATAAGCCTCTGTCTCCAAACTGAAAATGGATTATCCTTCGATACGAAGCTTTGAAAAATGTGATGCCCTATGGCTTAGATACATTAAGAGCAGTAAGAATTCTGTTCTTCTATGCCAAACATCTTATCACATTCTTCGCGTATGCACAATCTATTTTTTGACCCTCTAACGACACTAGCTTTGCGTCGCGTAAATGCAAAGTCCTGTGTGAACAGTAAAAGAAGAATCACCACCCCCGCAAGCGACAAAAGCTTCCCTTCCCATGCCCCAGGCGCATGATAGACCAGTTTAATCTCATGCTCCCCTTTTTCTATCCGGCATCCGAGAAATGCCGTGTTGACCTTCTCCCCTCTGACCTTCTTTCCGTCCACCCATATCTCAAAACTCTTATCATATGGGATAGATGTGATAAAATATCCCGCTTTTTCCGCCTCTATCCTTCCGGCAATCACATTTCCCCTTGTCAGCTTCTTATCTGCCCGAAATTCCGCCCGGCAGAGTCTGTCATCCTTAGAAGAAAGCTCCGCTATAAAGCACTCCGCATCAGAAATCTCATACTCTCCCTTTCCAAAGGTTACCGGAAGCTCAGTCTGTCCCTCATCGAGCAGTACTGCATATGTGAATGTTGTATTGTCATTGTAATAAAAATGATTCCGGGAGGTCAGCTTGTTCCTTGTTCCGGCCACCCATACCGCAATATCCTTCGATGGCTTTAAATTCTTTACCTGAAATTGCAAAAACAGCACCCTCTGCCCTTCCTTCCCCGAGCTTCCATGTCCCTGATCAGACACGTCCGTAGCCGGAAGAGTCAGCGTGAATTCTTTCTTACTTTGAGTCTGAATCCTTTCCGGAAGAGCTGCATCTATTTGTTCCGCTCTGCACGCAGGCATATTTTCAGAAAATCCTTGTGACCCTTCGCCGCCTGCTTTTCCGTCCTCCAAAACTACCGCATATTCCCTCAGCGCAAGCTGATTATACGGAAATGCAAGCTCTCTGTACTCCTCCTCTCCCATGACTTTATCCGTCGCATAGGCGATCGGAAGAGCATCCTCATTCTCATACACCTTCCATTTCCCTTTACTGCCTGTCAGCCTATACCCTGCCGGCTCCTCCTTAGACACAAGATATTTCACACCCATAAAGTCAAGATATACCGGATTATGTACCGGTGACTGCATCAGAAAATTCCGAAAAGGCTCCTCCACTCCAAAGGTATCCCTTCTGAACTCCTGATATTCTCTATTATATGAGGAAGAATAGACGGAGGATATATACTGTCCCATGCTCCGGACGCGGTTAAGATTCGCCGCATTTTCCTCATCTGTACCTGATTGCTCCGCCCTGAAAAAGCCCTTTTCTTTGTCTGTTATCTCCGCAATCAGCTCTTCTGCATCCTTATCCGTAATCTCCCTGTAAAATTCCCTGTCTACGGCATAATCTGCCTTTTCATGGAGCCCTGCATCATATAATGCCAAAAATACGATTGCGGGAAGCAGCAGCAGAAGCGAGTCCTTTTTCCCTTTGAATCCCCTCCTGAATATAGGCCCTTTCTGAAATATAACAAAGCAAATAAACGTCACCGCTCCGTCAAGGAATACCAGCTTCCAGTATTTTCCTACATCTCCCTGCAACCGCTCTGCATAGATAAGGAGCAGTGTCATCAAGTACGGAAGGAAAGCCGTTATCCTGCTTCCTGCCTTTTCCTTCTCGAGACTATTTAAATAATACGCGGTAATGTAACAAAGCAGCGGAAGAAACGGTATCATCACCTTATCCCTGATATACAGCCCTCCGTTAAGAAGCCAGGCAAATACCGGAACCGTCAGAATGACGATACAGCAGGCCGCAAGTACCCGGGCAGATATTCTCTTGAAAAGCAGCATGGCAGCAAGAGCCGTAAACCCAAGTGTCGTAAGCCCGATTCCATAAGGAGAATAAAAGAACCGATCCGGTGAAACCTTTGGAAAAAACAGCTCTGCTATACTTGCTCCGGACACGCCCCCTTCTCTTCCTGTAAGCGCCAGGCCGGCCGGCACCAAAAGAACGCCGCTTAACATTACGGCCAGCAAAAATATTGCGGCAAACCGCACGCCTTCTCCTATGAATTTTTTAAGGGTAAGCTCCTCTCCCTTCTGCTCAAGGGCCTCCATATACCGGTGAATTCCGTACAAAACAAGCGCCAGCATACCGCCGATACTAAAATAAAAGCTTGTCATGATCATAAGGAAGACGGAGCAAAGAAGCAGCCCGAAGCGCCGGTGCTTTCCCGTCCCCGATCCCTTCTGCCCTCCAAAATACCGGTCAACCCCCAAAAATCCCATGAGGAGAAACGGCATATAGTTCACAAACATGATCTGATTATAAGAATGATACAGCATCGGCCCGGACAGCAGAAAGATAACCGCCATGCAAAAGGATATTTTCCCGGAAATTCCTCTCTTCATAAGCCATCCGCCAAGCAGCATCACGGAAGCCGCAAGGCATAAAAGCTGCGCCAGCATCATGTAATCCGACATTTTCATAAACGGAAACAGATAGGAAATCAATACGATCGGACTATACAGCCCATAATAGGCAAAATTATAAATATTCTGCCCTCCTCCGATATTAAGAGCGAATTCCGGGAATAATTCTCCCGTATCATAAAACTGCTGCCGGAAATAATCCGGCAGTACGCTGTGCTGACTGATCCAGTCCACCTTAGATCCAAACACACCAAGTCTTAGTACAAATAAGGCGGTAAATACCATTGTAAGGATCAATAATAAAAGGAAAGGATATATCTTCCTATAACGGAGCTTTCTCATGGCTTCCTCCCTCATTCTCCTCGCTGGAATCCTTCAGGATAAAAATGGGCCTGTGTTTTGTTTCCAGATATGTTTTAGACAGATACTGCCCCACAATGCCCGTGCAGAACAGCTGAATACCGCTTACAAAAAAGATAATGCACGCAAGCGACGGCCAGCCCGATACCGGGTCACCCCAGATCACGGTGCGCACAATAATTACGAGTATCATGAAAAATGCCAGCACACAGAACACGACACCCACAACCGATGCGAGCGACAGAGGTGCCACGGAAAAGCCCGTGATACCCTCCAGCGAATAGAAAAATAATTTCTTCACCGACCATTTCGTCTCTCCGGCGCATCGCCCTATATTTTGAAATTCCAGCCATTTTGTCCGGAATCCCACCCATTCAAAAATTCCTTTTGAAAAGCGGTTATACTCGCTCATTCCAAGCACTGCATCCACCATTTTCCGTTTCATAAGACGGTAATCCCTGGCTCCGTTTACGATCTCAGTCTTGGAAATTTTATTTATGAATTTATAAAAGCTTTCCGATAAAAAGGAGCGGATCCTTGGCTCTCCGGTTCTCGTAGAACGCCTTGTCGCCACACTGTCATAATCCTCCTCCTGAAGAATCCGGTACATCTCCGGCAGAAGCCCGGGCGGATCCTGAAGATCTACATCCATTGTCGCCACATAATCGCCCTGTGCGTTTCGAAGTCCTGCATAAAGAGCCGCCTCCTTCCCGAAATTTCTGGAAAAGGAAAGATATCTGCACCGTCCGTCTGTTTCATTTAACCGTCTTAAAAAATCAAGCGTCCCATCCGAAGAGCCGTCATCAACAAATATAAGCTCAAACTCCACGTCCGGCATCCTGTCCATCACCCTGCATATCTCACGGTAATATACAGGCAGCGCTTCTTCCTCGTTAAAACAGGGAACTACAATGCTCATTCTACTCATCTGCAACACCTCCCATATGCTTCCTGAACACCAAAAATTTACTGATCACATAATTCAGGCCGATCACAATCACCTGAATCATACATTTACATATAAAATCCGAAATACCCGTATATCTAATCAAAAAGCCGACGCCAAAGAACTCAATCAAAAGCGTCCCCATGCGCATTCCGGTAAAATTTACAAAATCCAGAAGCATTTCCGTCATATCCGTATCGGTAATCCCAAATACATAAAACCGGTTTACAATGAACGCAAATAAAACCGCTGCCGCAATCGAGACGAAATTCGCCGTATCTGCCGAAGCATTTCCTGCATACCTTAATAAGGAAAATACAGCGAGATTCACACCTGTTGTCAAGCCGCCGAAAAAAAGATACCGGACAAGCTCTTCCTCCGTAAGTCTTCTTAAAAATCTTCTCATCTGTCCACGCTCCTTCAAAACCATATTGTCTAATCATATATCTTCCCGACAATTACATACTTTAATCCAAAACTCTTAAGAAATACCTAAATTATATCTTAAGAATTATTAAGATGCCTCATTATCTCTGAAAAAATCTGATATTATAGGATATATCAGATTGAGACCAGTGTCTGTTCTGACCTTATCATACTAAGGAGAGCTGATTAGCTATGGATAATTCAAATATATTAGTTGTAGACGACAATCCGGAAATTCGGGAGATCATACAGGTACTGTTAACCGGAGAGGGCTTTCTCGTCACAGAGGCCCCGGATGGTGAGACGGCGCTGAGATTCATAAGAGAAAAGCTGTTTGACCTGATCATCCTGGATATTATGATGCCGGGCCTGAACGGTTATCAGACATGCCTTGAAATACGGAAAAACAGCAATGCACCCATTCTTTTTTTGAGCGCACGCACCAAAGAAAGTGACAAAACTCTCGGCTTTTCAAGCGGCGGGGACGATTATCTTGCCAAGCCCTTTTCCTACAGCGAGCTTATAAGCCGCAGCAAGGCATTGATCCGGCGCTACCAGGTCTATAAGGGAAAGGATATCATAAGCACCGGGAGGCCGGCTGAAATATCGGGGCCGCTCACCTGCCGCCATCTTAGGATCAATGAAGAAAAAGAAGAGGTATATGCAGACGGGCGCCTCCTTGAGCTTACGGATACGGAGTATGCAGTCCTTCTTTTGCTGATAAAGAACCGTCATCAGATATTCTCCGCCGGACGGCTTTATGAGGCAGTCTGGAACGAGCCTTACTATTACGGCGCAAATAATACAGTTATGGTACACATCCGCAATCTGCGTCTCAAGATAGAGAAGGATCCGAAAAATCCGGAGATCATAAAAACTGTCTGGGGAAAGGGGTATCGCTGTGATTAAAAAAATACAAAGCCTGAAAATACGCACCCAGTTCGCACTGCTGATCCTATGTGCCGGTCTCATTTCCTTTCTGCTATTTGAAGTGCTCTGGACAAATAAATGGTCCGTCACCTTATTTCTTACAGGGACGGACTATCTGCATACCCAGGCAAACGATATGCTTTTCATGAATGAATTTTATAACGCGGCAAGAAATTATGACCTTCCGGACTCTGAGGACGATAAAGAAGCCGTCGAAGCATTGGCTCCGTTTTTCGATATGGCAGATAAATACACCAGCATCTATATTTACGGTCTGGAGGACGGATTATATCGTGCGGGACGATATGCCCCGATCATGGATGATCATGATTTCCGTGTCTTTTTTGATCTGGGATACCGCATAACAAACGGCGACGGAGAGGATCTTCATTTATTCCCGCTCAAATTCAGAAACGGAACTGCTCTTGTCATGCTCTATAATTACCAGCATGCAGTTATCTCCTATCCCTATCTGACGGCGTGCCTGTGTCTTTGCCTGATACTCTTTCTAAGCGTTGTCCTATTCTTTTTAGGCCGTAAGATGCACTCTGTCCAGACTCTGAAAAATGAAATCCTGACTATGGCATCCGGAGACCTCACGCACCCTCTGCCGGACCTCGGCGGTGATGAGATCGGGATTCTTGCAAAGGAATTAAACGGCCTCAGAAACTCCCTGAGTGAAACAATGCAAAGGGAACAGGAGAGCCGCAGGGCAAACCAGGACCTTATTACTGCCCTCTCCCATGACCTGCGGACTCCGCTTACGATCCTGACCGGATATCTGGAGGTTCTGCGTCTAAAACGAAGTCCCGGAAAAGAGCAGGAGTATCTGGAAAAATGCCTGAAGAAAACAGAGGATATCAAAGAGCTGACTGATAAAATGTTTGAATACGCGCTGGTCTCCGAGGAAAACGAGACACCGGATATCTCCTGGATCTCCACAGACTTTATAAAGCAATGCCTTATGGAAAACTGCGACTTCATAAAGCTCGCGGGCTTCACGCCGGAATATCTCGTTCCTTCCGTTACCGGTGTTCTTGAGAGTGACAAAACCATGCTGAAACGGATATTTAATAATCTCTTCTCCAATATCTTAAAATACGGAGATAAAAAGCAGCCGGTTACAATTAACGGAAAAATTCATAAAAACCTTTTGGTCATTAATATCTCAAATTCCGTAAAACAGGAGCATTCTCGGACAGGCAGCAGCAACATCGGCCTTAAAAACGTTCAAACCATGATGACGCTTCTAAATGGAGAAATGTCTGTGAAAACAGCCGATAATTCATTTGTAACAGAGCTTCGGTTCCCTCTGAGGTGACCGAAGCTTCCGAAACCAGGTTCAAATATTTACAAGAATCTCTTTTATCTGTCTCATCTGTTCCGCAGTCCGCTTATTGGAATAAGGAATTCTGTCTATGATTCTCTCTGCAAATTTCTGTTCCCATATTATATCCCGCGATACGTCAAAATTAATATCAAAGAAATATGCAAGATACGATATCCAGTAATCCATCTTTGTCCTTCTGGTTTCCGAACGTATAGATTCCCGTCTCATAAACTGCTCCATAACCTCCGGACTAATCTCTGTGCTGCCGGCTTCCTCCGCCGAAACTCCCAGGATCGTCTCCACGGCGTCCTCGAGTTTGACCCGGCAGTTATCCAGCTTATCCGCATCCCTGATGATTTCCGCATGAAGCAGCTCACGCTCATCCTCGATACCTGTAAGCTTAAAATCACTGTGCTTCAAAATTGCCGTACGGATTATCCTGTCCCAGGTATCTTCCTTTACAAACTCCCGTATTCTCCCTTCTTCAAACAAAATCTCCGCCCCAAACCGTGCATGGTCCATCGTTCCTGGCTCAAAGCTGTCAAAACGTCTGAGCTGCTCGAATCTTCCGATATCATGAAGCAGCCCTATAAGCCGTGCAAGCTCATTGTCTTCCCGGGAAAGTCCAAGTCCCTCCGCAATCTGCCTGCTGCATTCCACCACTCCATATGTATGTATAATTTTAAGCCTTACTTTATCATTTTCCCTGTCATAATGATCCAAATAGCTCTCAAACCTCTGCACTGCATAATCTAAATCCATAAATGTACACTCCATTCTAAAATGATCTCTTTTCATTTTGACTATCTCCGTAAAATTGAGTATAATACATTTTGAAGTAATATGTAAAGGAGTCAAATACTTATGAATATGAATTTTAATCAACTGGCTATGCTTCAGCAGATGAAATCAGGTATGGACCGCTTTCGTGCCAATCATCCGAAATTTCCGATGTTCCTAAAAGCCGTATCACAGGAAGCATTAAGGGAAGGAACTCTCATTGAGATAAATGTCACTACGCCGGAGGGAAAAAACTACTGTACGAATGTGCGCCTGAAGCCTGACGACATGGAACTCATTGATCTATTTAAAGGCATGAATACTCCTTAACCCCATATTGCAAAAACAACTATTTATAAACAAATGAAAGAGAGGTATATAACATGAAGCCCGTAAAAGAAGGAAAAGTACGTGAAATCTACGACAACGGCGACAGTCTTATCATGGTTGCCACTGACCGCATCAGCTGTTTCGATGTTATCCTGAAAAATATCGTAACTAAAAAGGGAACCGTTTTGACGCAGATGTCCAGGTTCTGGTTTGATATGACAAAAGATATTCTGCCAAACCACATGATTTCTGTAGACGTGAAAGATATGCCTGAATTTTTCCGGAAACCGGAATTTGACGGTAACAGTATGATGTGCAAGAAGCTTAAGATGCTCCCGATCGAATGTATCGTACGCGGCTATATCACCGGAAGCGGCTGGGCAAGCTACCAGAAGGACGGCACCGTATGCGGTATTAAGCTGCCGGAAGGCTTAAAGGAATCCGACAAGCTGCCAGAGCCGATCTATACCCCGTCTACCAAGGCGGAGATCGGCGATCATGATGAAAATATCTCTTACGAGCAGAGTATCACTCATCTTGAAAAATATTTTCCGGGTAAAGGCAGGGAATATGCCGAAAAGCTTCGCGACTGCACACTCGCACTTTACAAGAAATGCGCGGATTATGCTCTTGAAAAGGGTATTATCATTGCCGATACAAAATTTGAATTCGGTCTGGATGAAAACGGAAATATCGTAATCGGGGACGAGATGCTGACACCGGACAGCTCACGCTTCTGGCCGGCAGATACTTATGAGCCGGGCCATGGCCAGCCCTCCTTTGATAAGCAGTTTGCCCGCGACTGGCTTAAGAGTAACCCGGACAATGACTGGACTTTGCCGCAGGATATTGTCGATAAAACCATCGATAAATATCTTCAGGGCTATGAGATGCTGACAGGTGAATCACTTAAATAAAACAATCTGGGACGGAGTAAATTTAAAATTACTCCGTCCCAGATTAATTTTTTATACAAGCTCAATGAAAACCTCCATTGCCGCATCGCCCTTACGCTGTCCAATTTTGATGATTCTTGTATATCCGCCCTTACGATTCTCGTACTTCGGTGCAATCTCATCAAAAAGCTTTGCAACAAGGTCTACATCCTTTGTATTTTTCTTTCTCCCCGCCGGGGCTGCCGGTACATCCTTTACAGGATACAGAACCTTCAGCATCTGACGGCGTGCATGAAGTCTTCCCGGAAGATCCTTCTTAATCTTCTTCTCAACCTCGTCGTATACCGTAACCTTTTTACCGTCTACGACTTCCTTAACTCTCTTGCCGTCCTTATCCTTACGTGCAACCTTAGCCTTTACCGTAACCTCTTCAAAGTTATCCTTTTCCTTTACGGCTAATGCGATAAGGCCCTCCGTAATCTTGCGGATTTCCTTCGCCTTTGCTTCTGTTGTCTTGATCTTGCCGTGAGTGATAAGTGCAGTCACCTGATTTCTTAATAATGCTTTTCTCTGGCTTGACGTTCTGCCAAGCTTTCTATACTTTGCCATTTTTCTAATCCTCCATATTTTACATCTGGTTACACTCTTCGGGCTTACTAGCCAAATGCTCTGCCGTGCACTTTGGGCTTATCGGCAGAATTCTATTCCTCGCCTTTACTGAGGCTGAGCCCCAGCTCATCGAGCTTTGCAAGTACCTCCTCTAAAGACTTGCGTCCAAGATTACGTACCTTCATCATGTCCTCCGGAGTCCTGTTTGTCAGCTCTTCAACCGTGTTGATGCCGGCTCTCTTGAGACAGTTGTACGAACGGACAGAAAGCTCTAATTCGTCAATACTCATCTCAAGAACCTTTTCCTTCTCGTCATCTTCCTTCTCGATCATAACCTCTGCGGCCTGCGCCACCTCGGAAAGATCAATAAAGAGCTTCAGATGCTCGCTAAGTACTTTTGCAGCCAGGCTGACTGCCTCATCCGGAAGCAATGTACCGTTGGTATATACATCTAATGTCAACTTATCAAAATCTGTAATCTGACCAACACGCGTGTTCTCTACCGTAAGATTTACACGCTCTACCGGAGTATAAATAGAATCAATCGGAATCACCGCAATCGGCAACTCGTCATTTTTGTTCTTCTCTGCGCTTATATATCCTCTTCCCTTTGTAATAGTAAGCTCCATATATAATTTGCTGTCTACTCCGCCGTTTAAAGTTGCAATAACAGTTTCAGGGTTCATGATCTCGATATCCTGATCAACCTGAATATCTGCTGCCGTAACAACACCTTCACCCTCGAACTCGATATACGCTGTCTTCGGTTCATCCGTCTCAGATGTATTCTTGATAGCCAATGACTTAAGATTCATGACAATCTCGGTCACATCCTCCTTAACCCCGGGGATGGAGCTGAACTCATGCAGCACACCATCTATCTTCACCTGGCTGATAGCAGCGCCCGGAAGCGATGAAAGCATGATTCTCCGAAGAGAATTACCTAATGTTGTACCATATCCTCTCTCCAGAGGCTCTACAACAAATCTTCCATACTTTTTATCTTCTGAAATCTCTGTTATCTCAATATTGGGTTTATTAAAATCAAACACTAAAGTCCACCTCCTGTGGTGTTACGGATTATTATTTAGAATACAACTCGACAATCAGCATCTCATCTACCGGTACATCGATTGCACTGCGGGCCGGAAGCTCCTTAACTGTTCCTTTCAGGTTCTCGGCATCTACGTCAAGCCACTCAGGAACCATGCGTCCCCCTGTCACCTCTACGATCTCTTTGTATCTCGGAGAGCTTTTGTGTTTTTCCTTAATCTCAATTGTATCTCCGGCATGAACCAGATAAGACGGGATATTTACCTGCTTTCCATTAACAAGAACATGCTTGTGGTCAACGATCTGTCTTGCCTCGCGTCTTGTTCTTGCAAGGCCCATACGGAATACTACATTATCAAGCCTTGTCTCCAGAAGAACCATCAGGTTTTCACCTGTCATACCCTTCATCTGTTTTGCCTTCTTATAGTAATTTCTGAAGGGCTTCTCCAATACGCCGTAGATGAATTTTGCTTTCTGCTTCTCACGCAACTGAAGACCATACTCGCTCATCTTTCTGTTGGTTCTCTTTAACTGTCTGTTAGACTTTTTATCAATTCCTAAATATACCGGATCCATTCCAAGGGAACGACATCTTTTCAGAACCGGAACTCTATTCACTGCCATGATCTATTTCTCCTTCTATATTCTTCAAATATTCTAAAGACTATACTCTTCTGCGCTTTGGCGGACGGCATCCGTTGTGCGGCACCGGAGTAACATCCTTGATACTTGTTACGTCAATACCACATGCCTGAAGGGCACGAATCGCTGCTTCTCTTCCTGAACCCGGTCCCTTAACCATAACATCTACCGTCTTTAAACCATGTATTAATGCTGCCTTTGCTGCAGTCTCCGCTGCCATCTGTGCTGCATAAGGGGTAGATTTCCTTGAACCTCTAAATCCCAGACCGCCTGCACTTGCCCATGAAAGAGCATTCCCCTGTGCATCAGTTAATGTAACGATCGTGTTATTAAATGATGACTGGATATGTGCTTGTCCGTGTTCAACGTTTTTCTTGACACGCTTCTTTGTCACTTTCTTTGTAACTTTCTTTGCCATAATAAAACTAACCTACGCTTTCCTTTTTTATTAATTTAATGTAGTTCGCACTAACCTCAAGCTGCGCTTATCAGCTTGCTTTCGCTAAGTGCTCTACTTCTTTTTATTTGCAACTGTTCTCTTCGGACCTTTTCTTGTTCTTGCATTCGTCTTTGTCTTCTGACCGCGAACAGGAAGCCCTTTTCTGTGACGGATACCTCTGTAGCATCCAATCTCCTGTAATCTCTTGATGTTAAGTGCGATCTCTCTTCTAAGATCACCTTCTACCATCTGTGTCTCATCGATGACTGCACTGATCTTTTTTACATCCTCATCTGTAAGATCTCTGCAGCGGATGTCCGGATTAACTCCTGCCTCTGCTAAAATACGGTTTGAGCTTGCTCTGCCGATTCCATAGATATAAGTTAAGCCGATTTCTACACGTTTGTCTCTTGGTAAATCTACACCTGCAATACGAGCCATGTGAATTTCCTCCATTTTCTTTACATTAATAATTGTCTTTAATAGGGACTGCCAGGTAGTCAGCGAGGTATTCCCCGAGCTTACTGCCCATTCGTCCAGACGTGTTCGGTATTCACGTCCTTTCCGGCCACCGGTAATATCCGGTAATGACGGGCCGGCATTAGAAGCAATATACGAAGGATCAGCACCGGCTACAGGTGCTCCTTGTATATTAAATAGCCTGCATGCTCTTTGCATACGGGACTATCAGCCGCCTGATTTGATAGCATAATCTAAGCTCATCTTTCGCTCACGCTCCACATCAACGTGTGCCTGCCGGACCCGGACCCTGCCTGGAATCCCAGCAGCTGTGACCTTTACCCGGCGGAACCTCCGGAGGAAAACGGCTTCCGGGGCCGGGAGTTTATTTCTATCCGAGCGCCCGGTTCTGGGGGCAAGGACACCGCACCATCGACGGCGTGGACTACACG
>CAQNVT010000249.1 GCA_948844705.1 uncultured Dorea sp. | reverse complement strand
TTTTCAAGTCGTCAAGTGGATGTTTCTCATTTTCCATGATTTTCAGTTTTCTTGCCAATGTCCAGATAAGCCTGCTTAATCAGTGAAAGTCCTTCGAAATCCGAGATATCCATAAGCATCTCTGCATCAAGGAAGTTTGAAAAGTTTACGTCGCCGCCGATGCCGATAATGTCAGGGGCGTCCTCCTTGATAAAGCGTGTTTTCAGTACGGTCATGGCATCGTTGGGAGATTCAATTTTCAGCACGATATCATCGTGTGTCGCATTGAATTCTTCTTCCATTTTTTCGAAAGCTTTTACTGCTTCCTGCTTGTACTGAAGCATGGTGATATGGGTTTTTCCGTCTGAGCTTTCGGATGAACATCCGCCGGCTGAAAGGACGGTTCCAATCAGCATGGCTGCCACAAGCGCCGTGGCAATAAATCTCTTTTTCATTCCACATCTCTCCTTTTCTTTTTTTACATGCTTTGGTAAGTTGCATGAATTATTGTGTATTTCTGGATAGAATAATAGCAGTTTGACGAACAAAGGTAAATGTGCAGATGTGTCTGAAATTTATCAAAATGCGATATTATATTGCAAATGTTGAAGTATAGACGTATTATGGTATATAATACAAGAAAATCTTGATTTTTCGTGAAATTTTACAAAAAAACACACGTGTTTTTGGACAAAATAACGATTTAAAAAGAAAGGAAGGGCAACGCATTATGATGAATCATTTGTTTTCAGTGTTTCAGGATGAGAGGTTCATGGACCTTACAATATACCAATATGGGTATGAAAAGTGCGAATCATTGCATTCCTTCGGACCTTATGTAAGGAATAACTATCTCTTTCACTATGTGATTTCCGGAAGAGGGTGTCTTCATGCAAACGACGAAAAGGCAAATGTGTCTACCTATTATATTACCGGGGGAAACGGCTTTATCATAGAGCCTGGATACGTCAATACATATTATGCAGACAAGAACCATCCATGGGAATATGTATGGATCGAATTCGGGGGACTTCGGGCAAAGGAATATGTGGAGCTCGCCGGACTTTCCCATAAAAATCCGGTATATATTCCCTCTGATCCGGAATACGGGAGGAATATACAGGAACGGATGATGACGATTGTAAAGAGCCAGAATGCGTCTTCTATAGAACTCATCGGAAATTTGTATCTTTTTGTAGACTGCCTGATCAAGTATTCTTCGTCTAAAAAAGAGCTGCAGGGAGGAAAGCTCAGTGAATTTTATGCGCGTGAGGCCGTCGTATACATTGAACATAATTATGAAAAAAATATTACGATAGAAGACATTGCTAAAAAGTGCCAGCTTGACAGGAGCTATTTCGGAAAAGTATTTAAAAAGGTAGTAGGACAGTCTCCCCAGGATTTTTTGATACATTACCGTATGACCAAAGCAGCGGATGCGCTGATCGTCAGCAATGATTCGGTGGGAGATATCGGAAGCTCGGTAGGATACCCGAACCTTCTGCATTTTTCCAGGGCATTTAAGAGTGTTTACGGCATGTCGCCGAGAGAATACAGGCAGAAGAATAAGATCATAGACAGATAAAGGATAAGAGGTGAAAGGACAGATGATACGTATCAAGGATATTGCAGAGAAAGCGGGCGTGAGCCCTACGACCGTGTCAAATGTGATTCACGGTAACAAAAAGAAGGTATCGGAGGAAACGGTAGAAAGGATCGAAAAGCTTCTGAAGGAGTTGGATTATGTTCCGAGCATGGGAGCAAGGATGCTGGCAGGAGGAGGTACGAGAGTAATCGGTGTCCTTGTTTTTGAGGCGGACGGAGAAAAGCATCATGCAGAGGGGCATTCCTTTGCGAATATACTGCTCCGCTCGCTGGAGCAGGAGATATATAAGAAAAATTACTATATGCTTTTGCATTTTACGGCAACACCGGAGGACGGAATCCAATTTGCGGCCACCTGGAACGTGGAGGGGCTGATCACGCTTGGATTTGGGACTGCGGACAATATAAAGCTTCAGGGAAGCTGTCATGTGCCCATCGTGTCCATCGATGTGTATTACAGGGACCAGAGAATGGCAAACGTAGGTCTGGACGATAAAAACGGCGGTTACCTTATGACAAAATATCTGCTGGAATCGGGACATAGGAGGATTGGGTTTGCGGCAGATAATGATGTGGGCGTCGATCATGAACGGTGGAAGGGTGTATGCCAGGCATGTGAAGAGTACGGTGCTAAGAAGGCGTGTGTGCGTCATATAATAATTCCAGAGGAAAGAGCGGCGAGAACGGAGTACTACAGGAAGCATCTTGACAGAATTTTAAAGGAGTATGATGCAATGTTTTTTGCGTCTGACTATTATGCGGTGGAGGCGATCGCTTTATTAAGCGATGCGGGAATCAACGTGCCGGAAGATCTGTCCGTGGCAGGCTTTGATGACACGGAAAGCGCCGCAATGTGCAGGCCCCGCCTTACGACGGTGCATCAGGACGTGGAAAAGAAGGCGCAGTATGCAGTGAAGAAGCTGTTTGATTTTATACAGGGGGAGAGCAGGGTCTCCATGACCGACAGACTTCCGGTGACGCTTGTTTTGCGTGACTCCGTAAAAAACCGGTAAATTGAATAAAAGCAAAATCCGGATATTGTACAATGTGACGTTTTGCGCAAAACCTCTTGAAAAACGGCTTTTTCTAAGCTATAATTTTTTCTAGAAAATAGTTATGCGCAAAACCTGGGTAACTTACGCGTGTCGGGCATTTATTGTTCGACGGAGTACACAATTTAATAAAATTAAGGAGTGGTAAGCTTTATGGATTTATTGATCTATCGATGCGGGTATGAAAAAAAGAAGTGTCCGTGGGAGATAAAGCAGTATACATCTGGCGGTCATTATCTTTTTTGTTACATTGTTTCAGGAAAAGGAGTTTTGCGGGTAGAGAAAGAGGAAAAGGAAACTCTTGTCTACACACTGTCTGAGAAAATGGGATATTTAATCGTACCCGGGAAGGAAGACGAATTTCAGCTTTTCTCAGAGGACGTATGGGATTATATCTGGGTCGAGTTCGGAGGCGTTCGTGCGGGAGAGTACACGAAGCTTTCGGGATTATCGGAGAATCGGCCGGTTTATATGCCGGAGAGTCAGGAACAGGGCGATGAGCTGCTTCGCAGTATGCTTGATCTTGTGAAGAGCGGGGAGGAATGTCCGCTTAAGATGACAGGATATATGTATCTGTTTATGGATTGCCTTGTAAGAACGTCTCGGTTCAAGGGACAGATGACAGCGGGAAGAAACAGCGAAACCTATGTGGAAGGTGCGGTCCGCTATATAGAACAGAATTACTCCAGGCATATATCGGTGGAGGAGCTGGCAAGACGCTGCTGGCTCGACAGAAGCTATTTCGGGAAAATATTTAAGTCGGTTACCGGGCAGTCGCCTCAGCAGTTTTTGATCCGTTTCCGGATGGAGAAGGCGGCGGCCGAGCTTCGGACGGGGAATCTGTCTGTCGGGGATATAGGAGCACTGGTGGGCTATCCGAATCTTCTGCATTTTTCCAGAGCATTTAAGGGAGTATACGGAATATCTCCCAGTGAATACCGACAAAAATACAAGGAGAGGGTTATGCAGGAGCTGTACCAGTAATGAACTTGGCAAAGGAGGATAAGAGGATGAAAAAAGCATGGTGGAAGGAAAGCGTTGTATATCAGATATATCCAAGAAGCTTTTGTGACAGTAACGGGGACGGGATCGGGGATCTTAACGGGATCACCGGTAAATTAGAATATCTTAAGGAGCTGGGAATCGATGTGATCTGGCTCTCTCCGGTATATCAGTCGCCGAATGACGATAATGGGTACGATATCAGTGATTACCGCAGGATCATGGCGGAATTCGGGACAATGGAGGATTATGACCGTATGCTTAAGAGAGCCCATGAGCTTGGTATTAAGATTATGATGGATCTGGTTGTAAATCACACCTCCGATGAGCATGCATGGTTTGTGGAGAGCAGGAAATCAAAGGACAATCCCTATCGGGATTATTATATATGGAGAGATGCAAAAGGCGGAAAGGAGCCGAATAACTGGGGAGCCTGCTTCGGCGGTTCGGCATGGAAATATGATGAAAAGACAGATCAGTATTTTCTTCACCTTTTTTCTGAGAAGCAGCCAGATCTCAACTGGGATAACAAGGAGGTCAGAAAAAAGGTCTTTGATATGATGACCTGGTGGTGCGAGAAGGGGATCGACGGCTTCCGCATGGACGTGATAAGCCTGATTTCCAAGCGTCCGGGGCTTCCCGACGGGCCGGTAGGAAGGAGCGGATATGGAGATCATGGCTGTGCCAACGGACCCCATGTACATGATTACCTTAAAGAGATGAACAGGGAGGTTCTCTCAAAGTATGATTTGATCACGGTGGGAGAATGCTCCGGTGTTACGGTGGAGGAGGCGAAAAAATACGCGTCCGCAGAGGGCACCGAGCTCAATATGGTATTTCAGTTTGAGCATATGGATCTTGACGGCGGCGAAAACTTTAAGTGGAATCATGAGAAGATCAGACTTACAGAGCTTAAAGCTGTTATGAGCAAGTGGCAGACAGAGCTTGCGGGCAAGGCATGGAACAGTCTGTACTGGTGTAATCATGACCAGCCAAGGATGCTTTCGCGTATCGGAAATGATACAAAGGAGTACCGGGAGCGTTCCGCGAAACTTCTGGGAACCTGTCTTCATATGATGCAGGGGACGCCGTATATCTATCAGGGCGAAGAGCTTGGCATGACGAATTATCCTTTTCAGTCGCTGGACGAATTCCGTGATATTGAAAGCATTAATGCTTATCATGAGCTGACAGAAAAAAAGATTGTGTCCCCGGAGGACATGTTTGATTATATAAGCTATAAGGGAAGGGATAACGCAAGAACCCCCATGCAGTGGGATGACAGCCGTCAGGCAGGCTTTACGTCAGGTACTCCGTGGATCGCGGTAAACCCTGATTATAAAGAGATCAATGCGAAGGAACAGATGGAAAGAGAGGATTCCGTATTCCATTATTATCAGAAGCTGATCAGGCTGCGTAAAGAGCATGAGATCATTGTTTACGGGGACTATAAGCTTCTGATTCCGGACAGCGAGGAATTGTATGTCTATATGCGTTCCTATGAAGGACAGAGACTTCTGGTGATCTGCAATTTTGCAGAGAAAGAGATGGCATACGAGGTGCCGGAGGAGCTTATGGGAGAGGAAGGCGATGTGCTGATCTCCAATTATGGACGGACAGAGCTTGGGCATTCCGCAGTCCTTGAGCCATATGAGTGCATGGCGGTGCTCTATGCATAACAGTGAAAGGACAGCCTGAACAGGAGCCGGTATTTATGATTTTTGCGGCGGGATGTCACAGCAGCGGCAGATGACTGCCACGATGGCATCAATGGGTTCGGATTTTTCCTCCTCCTCCCATTTTAGAAAGACATTGAGCAGCGCCCCGCCGTAATAATAGAGCTCATAGTGAGAGCGGGGATAAACGGGGTCAACGAACCGTATCATATAGTCATTGATTGCATTCAGCATCAGAGAGTGAAGGCTGGCCTCTGCCAGTGTAAGAAAAAAATCCGAGTACTGGTCAAAGAAGAGAAAAGCATGACGTACATGTGCGGCGTCATAGAAGCTGTCTATTCCGAGGGAACGGCTGCATTCCTCCAGATAGCATTCGATGATCTCATGGAGATAATTGTTGACGGCATCTGTTTTGGACTGGAAATAGTGATAGAAGGTCATCCGTGATACGCCCGCTTTTTTTACGATATCGGAAATTGTAATTTCTTCATAGCTTTTATCCTTCATTAAAGCAATCAACGCTTCACCGATACATTGTCTGGTGAAGCGGTTTCTTTTTGTAAAATTTTTCCCTAGTATATGTTTCATCAGTGAAAGCTCACATTTCATATCAGAATTCCTCCGTTGCCGTAAACAGCAGTAAAAGTTTACATTTTAAATCATTTTGTAAATTGTATCATAATGTGGGCTGATATACAATAATAAGTAGTAATGAAAACCACGTCATGATAAAAATGAAGGAGTCGATTATGGGAAAAATTGTATTGCTTGCCGAGACGGGCTCGGATATTCCGGAGGAGGTTGCCCGTCAGTACGGGATATATATTGTGCCGATGCATGTATCATTCGGCGAGGAGACGAGGGATGACGCTTCATTCCCGTCAGAGGAGATCGTAAGCTATTATAAGAATACAGGGAGACTTCCGAAGACAAGCGGCTGCGTGCCGGAGGATTTTGAGAATATATTTGACCGGATCCATGCGGAAAATCCGGACAGCCAGATTTTGTATCTTGCTTATTCTTCTGTTACGACATGCTCCTATCAGAGCGCACAGATCGCGGCCCAGAACAGAGAGTATGTCATAAGCGTTGATACAAAACAGGTATCGGCGGGACAATATGCGGTTGTGGTCACGATGGCGGAGCTTTTAAAGGAGCATCCGGAGTGGAATATAAAAGAGGCTTCAGAGAAGGCAAAGGAGATATCTGAAAACGTGAGCATGTGTTTTGTGCCGGATACGCTGGAGTTTTTGCGCGCGGGAGGAAGAGTGAGCAATGCCGCGGCCCTGTGCGGTGCCCTTCTTCGGATTCATCCAAGGATTGAGATACTGGACGGTTATCTTCAGGCTACGAAGAAGCACAGAGGAAGCATGAAAAAGATCATACCGCAGCTTGTAAAGGATTATATTGAGGAAAAGGGCCTTAAGACCTCCAGACTGTGGCTGATCCGGACGCCGGGGCTTGAGGAGGACATTATAAAAGAGGCGGAAAAAACAGCCCTCGCGTGCGGGATTAAGGAGGTTACCTGGGTAAAAACAGGCGGCGTCATCACTTCGCACGGAGGACCGGGAGCCTTTGGAATTGCAGGTTTTACGAGATAATGAAGCCTAGCATCTGAAGAAGTTTATCTGTAAGAATGTCAGAATCCAGGGAAGGATTCTGGCATTTTTGCTCCAGAAGATATTTTAAAAAGCTGACGATCATATCGTTGACCAGCTCCAGATTATCCTTATTGATCCTTGTATCTGCACCGGCAAGCGGTATGAGCAGCTTAAGGCAGCGCTCTTTAATATCCTGCCCGTAATACATATCCTCGATTTCCGGAGAATATTCCTTCTGCTCCTCCGGGAAAAGCTCGTAGTATTGTCTTATGATTTTTGTCAGATTATCACTGTGCTTTCCAAAGAAAAAATTGTGAAAAATTTTCGGCCTTTGAAAAACCTCTTTTGCGAAAAAGCTCCAGATCGTCATGAATTTCTCGGACGGAGTAAGCTCCCTGGTACTTAATTCGGACAGTGCCCTGCTGTATTCATTAAAATACTTGAGGGAAGCAAGGAGGATCAGCTGATCCACATCTTCAAAATACAGATAGATCGTAGAATTATGAAATCCTGCCCGTTCTGCGATCTTGCGTATGGAGGCGTTTTCGGGGCCTTCACATTCAATCAGTTCCTGCGCGGCCTGAATGAACCGGATCCGGTTCTGCCGCTTTAAAATTTCTTTGTCATTATTTGTGTTACTCATAGATATATAGATTCCTTTCTTTTTTGGCTTTTTGTGAGAGCATTCCCCAGAATACAATTTATATTTCCGTTTACAGTAACAATTTTACCACTTAATTCAGGGGATAGCAAATTTTCCTGTTGACAATAAGAATGCTTCGGCTGAGTAATAGGCAATCGGGTATTCAGGATATATAGATTTATTCTATATTTATAAAAAACATATTGACAAAAAGCGCGCTTATTGTTATATTCTTTTTATAGATATGTAATAAGCGCGCTTTTTAATAAAAATCAAATTATGCTAATAGAAAATCTCTATAAAAGCAGGGAGACAAGGAGGAAAAACATGAGGCTGGAGATTGGCAATTTCTATGTAAAGGATATCGTTTTTGGAAATGAATTATCCTTGAAGGACGGAGTGCTTATGATCAATAAGGAGGAAGCACTTCAGTTTGTACGCGGGGATGACAGGATCACGGAGGCGGAGCTCTATATCGCAAAGCCGGGAGATAAGATTCGGCTGTGTCCCGTAAAGGAGGCAATTGAACCAAGGATTCGCCCGGACGGGAGGAGCATTTTCCCCGGTTATACGGGAGATCTTGCAAAGGCAGGGGAAGGCGTAACCTATGCGCTTAAAAACTGCAGTGTCCTTGTAGCAGGCAGACACTGGGGCGGTTTCCAGGACGGTGTGATCGATATGAGCGGGGAGGGACAGAAGTACACATATTTCGGACAGCTTAATAATATTGTTCTTGTCGCGGATACGAATGAAGAATTTGAAAGAAATGAACAGCAGAAGAAAAATGATGCGTTGAGAAGAGCAGGGCATAAGCTTGCAGAGTATATCGGCGCCTGTGTTAAGGAGCTTACCCCGGAGGAGACAGAGGTCTATGAGCTTGGGGCGATGATCAGACGCGGCCCTGAGACAGAGAAGCTCCCGTCAGTTGTATATGTAATGCAGCCGCAGTCCCAGATGGAGGAGATGGGATATAACGATCTTGTATACGGGTGGGATATGAATCATGTCGTTCCGACTGTGATGCATCCAAATGAAATCCTTGACGGTGCGATGGTATCGGGAAGCTTTATGCCGGTATCTTCAAAATGGTCCACCTATGATTTCCAGAATTGCCCGAATATTAAGGCGCTTTACGGAGAGCATGGAAAGACGATTAATTTCCTGGGAGTCATTATGTCTAACTTAAATGTTGCATTGGAGCAGAAGGAAAGAGCGGCTCTTTTTGTGGCGCAGATCGCAAAAAGTCTTGGTGCAGACGGAGCGGTCGTGGCAGAGGAAGGATATGGCAATCCGGATGCCGATTTTGTAGGATGTATCGTGGCGCTTGAGAATGCGGGTGTTAAGACGGTAGGTATTACGAATGAGTGTACCGGGCGTGACGGACAATCCCAGCCTCTTGTAACGCTGGATGAGAAATGTGATGCAATCGTATCCTGCGGAAATGTATCTCAGCTGATTGAGCTGCCTCCGATGGAAACCGTATTAGGTGAGCTTCAGGCGCTTGCAAGAGACGGCTTGTCAGGCGGATGGGCAGATGATGAGATATTAGGGCCGTCCGTGAGGGAAGACGGATCGATTATTATGGAAAACAACTCGATGTTCTGCGGCGACCAGGTATGCGGATGGTCTCCGAAAACTATGAAGGAATTTTAGACGGAGGTGAGATGTGATGAAAAAGGCGGTTATATATGTAAATCAGTTTTTCGGACAGATCGGCGGAGAGGAGCAGGCAGGAATCTCCCCTCAGATTCATGAAGCGCAGATCGGCCCGGCAATGCAGTTTGCAAAGGAGCTTGATGCAGAGGTGACGCATACGATTATCTGCGGCGATAATTATATGGGTTCTAATACAGAGGAGGCGGTTGCAGAGATCCTTGGTATGCTTGAGGGCAAAGAATTTGATATTTTTCTTGCAGGACCGGCATTCCAGGCGGGACGTTACACGGTGGCGTGCGGTACGATCTGCAAGGCGGTGAAGGAAAAATTCGGCGTACCGGTCGTGACCTCCATGAACAGCGAAACTCCGGGTGTCGATATGTTTAAAAAGGACATGTATATTTTGCAGGGCGGTAATATCGCATCCAAGATGAGAAAGGATGTTAAGGCGATGGCAAGGGTCGCCAATAAGCTGTTAAACGGGGAGCCGGTAGGAAGCGCCGACGAGGAAGGATATTTTGCCAGGGGGATTCGTCATCAGACATGGCTTTCGGACGGAAAGCCGGCTTCCGAGCGTATGATCGATATGCTGATTAAGAAGCTGAACGGCGAGCCGTTTGAGACGGAGCTTCCGATTCCGAAGAGGGACATGGTTCCGATTGCTCCGGCAGTTAAGGACTTAAAGAAGGCAAAGATCGCCCTTGTGAACACCGGCGGAATCGTACCGGCAGATAATCCGGACCGCATCCAGTCAGCCTCCGCAACCCGCTGGGGCAGATATGATATTTCGGATACGGAAGCCTTAAAGGGCGGAGAATATAAGACGATTCATGCAGGCTTTGATCCGGCGGCGGCGGATGCCGACCCTAATGTAATCACGCCGGTAGATGCCCTTAAGGTGCTGGAAAAGGAAGAGTTTTTCGGAAGCCTTCATCCGTATTTCTATACGACGGTAGGAACAGGAACGACGGAGGCAGAGGCCCGGAGAATGGCGAAGGAAATGGTTCCGTATTTCCAGGAGGACAATGTAGATGCGGTTATCATGGTCAGCACATGAGGCACCTGTACTCGTTGCGGTGCAACGATGGTAAAAGAGATCGAGAGGGCCGGCTTCCCGATCGTGCAGATGTGTAATCTGATTCCGGTAGCAAAGACGGTAGGTTCAAACAGAATTGTTCCTATGATATCTATTCCATATCCGCTGGGTGACCCGGGGACATCGAGGGAAGATCAATGGAAGCTTCGTTATCACAGAACTAAGGTTGCGCTGGAGGCTTTGGCGACCGATGTAAAAGAGCAGACCGTATTCCGTGTATAGCAGGTCAGGAGATTGGATATGGAGAATAAAAAAGAAAATATCGTATTTTACGTTTCGCTTGTTTTAGTAGCTGTTATGGCTGTGTGGTCCGTAGCATTCAATGACAGCTTTACAGTTGTATCAAATGCGGCGTTCGCATTTCTTACTGAGGACTTCGGATGGCTGTATATGACGGCAATGATCGTATTTTTGGTATTTGTCGTTTATATCGCATTTGGAAAATATGGCAGGATTCGTCTTGGAGAAGACGATTCAAGACCGGAATACCGCAATCTGACATGGTTCGGACTGCTTTTCGGGTGTGGTATGGGAGTCGGACTCGTATTTTGGGGAGTTGCCGAGCCCCTGACTCATTATCTGAATCCGGCAGGCATGGAGGGCGGTACTCCGGAGTCGGCGGATTTTGCCATGAGATCCTTCTTTATGCACTGGGGGATCCTGCCGTGGGCCAATTATGCGGTTATCGGGCTTGCGCTTGCATATTTTATGTTTCGTAAAAATAAAAAGGGGCTGATCAGTGTTATTCTGGAGCCGTTGATTGGAAAGAAGCTGGCAGAAGGGTGGCTTGGAAAGCTTGTGGATATTCTGGCGGTATTTGCGACGGTTGCGGGTGTCGTGACATCTCTGGGACTCGGGACGCTGCAGATCAATGCAGGCTTTAACTATATGTTCGGGCTTCCGTCTACGCTTGTGGTACAGATTGCTATTATCGTTATCGTGTCCGTCATCTATATAGGCTCTGCGGTCTCCGGTATCGACAAAGGAATTAAGTTCATTTCAGATATGAATCTTTATGTTGCGATCGGTTTGATGGCGGTGTGCTTTCTTGTGGGCCCGAAGGTTGAGACCTTAAACGGTTTTATAAACGGAATGGGGCTGTATGTCAGCAATTTTCTCCAGGATGCACTGGGGATCCGGGCCTACGGCGATAACAGCTGGGTCGGAAGCTGGAGGCTGTTTTACTGGGCTTGGTTTATTGCATGGGCGCCCTTTGTAGGAGTGTTTGTGGCACGTATTTCAAAAGGACGCACGATCAGGGAGTTTATCCTCGGCGTTGTGCTTGTTCCTGCGCTTGCTTCCTGCGTGTGGGGTTCGGTTTTCGGGAGCCTTGGTATCAATCTCGGCGCGAAAGGGATTGTCGCGCTGGAAACACTGAGGGAGGCGGTAGCTTCGCCGGAGGTTGGACTTTTTGTAGTGCTTAGCGAATATCCACTTGGGTTTCTTCTGTCGATCGTGGCTATTATTTCACTTTGTGCGTTTTTCGTCACGTCGGCCAATTCCGGTGTATATGTACTGTCTATGCTTACGACAAAGGGAGATATCAATCCTCCGAACAGCAAAAAGATTCTGTGGGGGATCATTCAGTCGGTTATGGCAGTCGGCCTTTTAATGGCGGGGGGATTGAAGCCGCTTCAGACAATATCGCTGGCAGCAGCATTTCCTTTTATATTCATAATGGTTACGGCATGCGCGGCCTTTATAAAGGCAATAAAAAAAGAATCTGGGACGTAGAAAAATTAATTTTACTACGTCCCAGATTGAAAATACC
>CAQNVT010000248.1 GCA_948844705.1 uncultured Dorea sp. | reverse complement strand
TTATAAATTTATCTATTGCTTCTAAGTATAAAGCATAATTGTCTTCATATTTTTGTCTTAGCATTTCTTCTTTTTCATGATTGGTCCTCCAAATCTTTTATAGTAAATACATTTTAACACAAATACTACTGGAAAAACATGTCCATTTTATATATAATAATGGTGTCATTAACACAAACAATAAATTAAAGGAGAAGTATTCATGGAAATGTTGAATCTTGAGAAGGAACTACAGGAGAATTCTTATCCGGGCCGCGGCATCATAATCGGAAAGAGTGCGGACGGAAAAAGTGCAGTGACAGCCTATTTTATTATGGGAAGAAGCGAGAACAGCCGCAACCGTATATTTGTAGAGGACGGCGAAGGAATTCGGACGCAGGCCTTTGATCCGGCGAAGCTTAAGGATCCGAGCCTGATCATCTATGCGCCGGTCCGTGTGCTCGGCAATAAGACGATCGTAACCAACGGCGACCAGACGGATACGATTTATGAGGGAATGGATAAGCAGCTCACCTTCGAACAGTCCTTAAGAAGCAGGGAATTTGAGCCGGACGGACCGAATTATACTCCAAGAATTTCCGGAATCATGCATATTGAAAACGGAACCTATAATTATGCAATGTCCATTTTAAAGAGCAATAACGGAAGGCCGGAAGGCTGCAGCCGCTATACATTTGCATATGAGAACCCGGCGGCCGGAGAGGGACATTTCATACATACATACAAATGTGACGGAAATCCGCTTCCAAGCTTTGAGGGCGAGCCGAAGCTTGTGTCTGTTCCGGACGACATGGATGCTTTTACAGATACATTGTGGAACAGCCTGAATGAGGACAACAAGGTTTCACTCTTTGTACGTTATATCAACATTGCAGACGGAACCTATAAGACAAGGATTGTAAATAAGAACCGGTAGGAGGAGTATGTAAGATGAAAGAATTAGAGTTAAAATATGGCTGTAACCCGAATCAGAAGCCGTCCAGGATCTATATGGCGGACGGAAGCGACCTCCCGATCGAGGTGCTGAACGGAAAGCCGGGTTATATTAATTTTCTGGATGCATTTAACGGATGGCAGCTTGTAAGCGAGCTTAAAAGGGCAACCGGGCTTCCGGCGGCAACATCCTTTAAGCATGTGTCACCGGCAGGAGCGGCGGTAGGGCTTCCTCTTAGCGATACCCTTGCCAGGATCTACTGGGTAGACGATCTGGGCGGGTTATCACCGCTTGCCTGTGCGTACGCGAGAGCGCGGGGCGCGGACCGAATGTCCTCCTTCGGCGACTTTATCTCTCTTTCCGATGTCTGCGATGCGGACACGGCAAGGCTGATCAAGAGAGAGGTTTCCGACGGTGTGATCGCGCCGGGATATACAGAGGAAGCGCTGGAGATTCTGAAGCAGAAGAAAAACGGAAATTATAATGTTATAAAGATCGATCCCGAATATAAGCCGGAGGCATCGGAGCATAAGGATGTGTTCGGAATTACCTTTGAGCAGGGCAGAAATGAATTAAAGATCGACGAGGAATTCTTTGCAAATATTGTGACGGACAACAAAGAGCTGACGGAGCAGGCAAAGATCGATCTTGCGATTTCTATGATCACGTTAAAATATACACAGTCCAATTCCGTATGCTTTGTAAAGGACGGACAGGCGATCGGAATCGGCGCCGGACAGCAGTCCAGAATCCACTGTACACGTCTTGCCGGCCAGAAGGCAGACAACTGGTGGCTGAGACAGTCCCCGCAGGTAATGAACCTTCCGTTCGTAGATTCTATCCGCCGCGCGGACAGGGATAATGCGATCGACCTGTATATCGGCGAGGATTACATGGATGTACTTGCGGACGGCGCATGGGAGAAGATTTTCAAAGAGAAGCCGGAGGTATTTACAAGGGAGGCAAAGAGAGAGTGGCTTGATAAGATGACGGACGTTTCACTCGGCTCCGACGCGTTCTTCCCGTTTGGAGATAACATTGAGCGGGCGCACAGGAGCGGCGTGAAATATGTGGCGCAGCCGGGCGGCTCTGTGAGAGATGACAATGTGATCGAGGCATGTAATAAATACGGAATGGTGATGGCGTTTACGGGACTTCGCCTGTTCCATCATTAAAAATATGCGGGGATGTCCGATATGGGCATCTCCGTTATTTCCATGGTCTGGTTTTGCCAAGCCAGCCTTGCTGTGACCAATATTTTCCATCGAGATATTCGGGGTCGTCTTTATGCAGCGATTGCTGCAGCATACGGCAAAAGGAAAATTTAATTTTTGTGTTAAAATTTGTATGTGCAGGATTTGTATAATCTATCTGTGCAAACTTTTGCGATAGCCTTTTCATTTTTTTTGTCAGTTCTGCCCGCTTCTTTTCTGAAAGCTTGTCCCAAACAATATCGCTCGTCAATGTGCCGGTGAATATTCCGATTTCAGAAATTCCCCACCAGGATAAGCTGTGTCTGATATCCTTTGCCGCTGCTTTTGCTCCTGCGCCCAGGCACTGCGTGATAATCACTGCCCGTTTTCCAAACATTTCGGGAGCAGGGCGGTGAGGCAGCCAGCGGTAAGCAAAATGGTCGAGAAATGCTTTCATTGCACCCGTAACGTGAAACACATATGCAGGGGAGGTCATTACAATCAAATCAGCTTCTACAAGCGATTTATCTATTTTTTCGATGTATTCTGCGTCTTTGCAGGTGTTTTCCCCATTTATCGTACAGCTTATACATCCGCTGCAAAAATTGGGACAATCCTTTGGAAGATAATACTGCGTAATATTCGCTTTATCCTTAAATTCTGCTAAAAATATTTCTTTCAGGCGATAGGTTACACCGTGCTTTTCTGTTCCATTTATAACAGTAATATTCATCCTCTATACCTCCAAAATATCGTGAAGAATCTGCGTGTGCAACGCTTTGCGGTTTTCTTTTTGACTTAAATTTATACCAAGCATCATTGATACCGTTTTGTACCGAAGAAATGTCTGCTGCATAACAGTGATCAGACAAAAAGTTTTTCTCCTTACGGTGGTTTCGTCCCAATCAGGGCGGCAAGCCGCAACAAGCGGCAGATATGCCGCATAAGTTCTGCTCGTGTTGTCGTTGTCTTTAGGTGTTTGCATATCGGCAAGAACGGAAATTTTGGACACGGCATAATGTTCAAACAGAAAATCAAGAGTCATATTGCCCAGATACTCCAATTTTTCAAAAGGTGTAAGTCTCTCTGTCCGCTCCTGTATATATTGAAAATTTTCGACAATCTCGTTTATCATACGTTCGACGCACAGCTCAATGAGTTTATCCTTATTTCCAAAATGATAATTCACAAGTCCTAATCCTACACCTGCTTTTTTGCATATTTCACGGACAGTGATCGTATCCAGAGCCTCACCTTTTTCCTCGATGAGTGCAATGGTTGTCTGTATTATTGTTTCTTTATGATCCATATACATATTCCTCCTGAACGATGTTCAAAATATATTGTACTGAACGTTGTTCAAAAAGTCAACGGGTACTTGTCCATTTTAAAATCTTTCCTGGAATTTATGGTTGTCCGGCAAGGCAGGCGATAAAGAGGAATTTTGCAGAATAGGCCGTCCATACTTCCAAACAGGCAAATGATATTGACGCCTGTTTTTTTCTTTTATATTCTTGAGACATCAGCGAAAGGAAATGTCGAAAGATGTTGGATAAAGGAGAAAACGGCATGGGCATAAGTCAGACGAGAATAAAAGAAATTATTTCAGATACAGGATTTATATTAGACGACATCAGGGAGCTTCCGGAGATCAAGACGGCTCTTTATCAGATGCATTATAAAAAGAACGGTGCAAAGCTCGTATGGCTAAACCGTAGAGAAGAGAATAAGACTTTTGCAATTGCTTTCAAGACTCTTCCAAATGACGATACCGGTGTATTCCATATATTAGAACATTCCCTTCTCTGCGGTTCGGAAAAATATCCGGTAAGCAAGCCCTTTGTGGAAATGATCAAGAGCTCGCTCCAGACTTTTATGAATGCATTTACCTTTCCGGATAAGACGATGTATCCGGTATGCAGTAGAAATGACCAGGATTTTTTAAATCTTATGGATGTCTATCTGGATGCGGTGTTCCATCCGCTCTGCATTAAGAAAAAGGATATTTTTCTTCAGGAGGGATGGCATTATGAGATGGAAGAGCCGGAAGGCAGTCTTGTCTGCAACGGAGTAGTATATAACGAGATGAAGGGGGTATTCGCTTCTCCGGATGCGGTGATCGACAGGGAGCTTAACCGCCTGCTTTTCCCGGACAACTGCTACAGATTCCAGCCCGGCGGTGATCCGGAGCATATTACAGAGCTTACCTATGAGGACTATGTGGCAGGCTATCAGAAATTTTATCATCCGTCTAATTCCTGCATTATCCTGGATGGGGATATGGAGATCGACAAGGTGCTTGCAAAGCTTGGAAATGTCCTGAGCGGATTTGACAGACAGGAAGCGGATTTTGAGATAAAGCTTCAAAAGCCGGTGCGGCCGGAAGAGTTTGCGTGCTCTTATGAAATCGGCGGCAATGAATCATTGAAAAACAAAGTAATTCTTGCGGGGGGCTGGGTATACGGACGCTTCGACGAGCAGGAGAAAAATGTGGCATGCTCTGTGCTGTCAGACATCCTTTGTTCCTCCAATGAGTCACCCCTTCGGAAAGCCATTCTTGAAAAAGGACTGGCGGAGAATGTAGAGCTTTCGAAAATGGACGGCATAGAGCAGCCGTATTTTGTGCTGGTTGTACGAAATACCTGTGAGGAGAAAAAGGAAGAGATATGGCAGACGATCCGGGATACACTGGAGGAGTTAACTATAAACGGATTGGATCATGAGAGGATCGAAGCTGTTTTAAGCCGCATGGAGTTTAACACACGGGAAAAGGAGTCCGGCATGTACCCGGAAGGAATCGTGAATGCCATGCGGATTCTGGAAAGCAGTCTTTACGGCGGCGATCCTGCACAGAATCTGTGCTTCGGGCATATTTATAAGAGGCTCAGAGATAAGATAGAAGAAGGATATTTTGAAAAGCTCTTAAAGGAGATACTGCTTGAAGGGAAACATTTTGCAAAGCTTGTTCTGCGTCCGTCAGGAACACTTGGCGAAGAGAAAAGAGAGAGGGAAATTGCAAGGCTTGAACAGATCAGGGGACAGTGGAGCACAGAGGAAAAACAGCAGGTTATCCGGGAATTTGAACATTTACGTAAGATTCAGCAGACAAAGGACAGCGAGGAGGAATTATCTGTACTTCCGGCACTTTCTTTGTCTGATATTCCGGAGGATATAAAAGAGACTCCGCAGACAGTTACAGAGATAGAGGGCAGCAAGGTCCTGGTTCAGAAGCTGGAGACTGACGGGGTTATCCATATTTCCTATTATCTGTCACTGGCGGATCAGACACTGGATGAGCTTAGTGTGATTTCCTTCCTCAGGATGCTTCTTGGACAGACGGAAACGGAGCATTACAGTGCTCTGAAGCTTCAGACAGAGCTTCAGAGAAAGCTTGGACGTTTCCAGTCCTATGTAGATGTATATGCGAGGCGCGGAGAGACAGAGGAGTGCACGCCTTGTCTGGTTATACAGGTGTCTGTGCTTGAAGAAAAGCTCGAGGAGGCTGTCCGGCTGATCGGTGAGATCGTGAATGGTTCGGGATTTACGGATAAACAATATCTCCGGACAAGAATAAGGCAGCTTCGGATTAACATGGAGCAGCAAATACTGATGAACGGAAACAGCTATGCATCCATGGCAGTGGCAGCAGGATTTTCTGCCGGAGGTGCAGTAAAGGAAGCATTTCAGGGAATACGGATGCTCCGGTGGGTTCAGAAAACGGACGATAATTTTGAGGCGGAGAGTGACTGCCTGATACAGAAGCTTGAAGAGCTTTGCAGGAAAATATTTGTGCGGAAACGCGCGGTGCTCAGTATTACTGGCGATATACAGAATTCATGGATTGTACAGCTTTTAGGTCTTCTTCCGGACAGGTTTGACCGGGTAGGGGAAAAAGTAAACTATAGATTTGAAGAGGCCGGAAAAAAGGGGATCGTGATCCCGGCCGAGATTGGATTCGCAGGGAAGGGTGCAAACCTTAATATAAGTAAGACGGCGTACCATGGAGCCATGAAGGTAGCGGCAAGGATACTCAGCTACGGGTATTTGTGGAATGAGATCCGCGTAAAAGGCGGAGCGTATGGTACAGGGCTTACTGTTTCGGGAAACGGTGATGTTATGTTTACATCATTCCGCGACCCGGACGCGGCAAATTCACTGAAAAGCTTTGACGGAGCCGGTGCTGCTCTTCGCAGTATATGCAGAGCCGATGAATCGCTGGACAGGTATATTGTCAGTACGATTGCTTCTACAGAGCCCCTGTTAAGCGTACGTCAGAAAGGCATTCAGGCCGCAGAAGATTATTTCTGCGGTGTGACCGCCGATGTGCTGAGGAAGGACAGAAGCGAGATCCTGCATACATCAAAGGAAGAGCTTCTGGCAGTCAGTGAAGTGCTGGATGAGATCTGCAGATCAGCAGGCGTATGCGTAATAGGCGGGAAAGCTTCTCTGGATGCTGCAGGGACAGTTCTGACACAGATAGAAGATCTGTAGGAAATGTTACGGCAGACAATGATAAGACAGATGGGGGGGTGGTTCATGCAGGATGCCGAATAGACATCGATTTCTTCCGAATAGACCAAACGCGTTGAGGCTCCATTGTATTTTTGTTACGATTGAACTTAATAAATATAAGTAGAAACAGACTCTATTTATATCTAAGGAGCGTGAAAGCATGAATAATTTTTTTAAAAACATGAATAATGTTGTGGCGAAAAGAATCCTTATAGGCGTGGTATCAGCGGCAGTCCTTTGTGCAGGATTTGGAAGCGGATATCTTATCGCCGAGAAGGGAGGAGTCGATGAATTCTTAGAGGATACGATACTGTCAAAAAATGATAAGAAGAATGATAACTCTAAGAAAAAAGATCAAAAAAAGGACGATAAGACAGACGCCGGATCTGCCGGCGCCAAGAAGAATGATGCGGCCGGAGCCGGAAGCAGCACGACGAAGACAAATTACGTGGATAACGGCGGCGCAAATGTCGGCGGCACCAGTGCAAGCAACAGCTTTAGTATTAAGATGAGCGATATGTGCACCTTTTCGGATCCGTCAGGAATAAGCTTTGATACGAGATATGTACTTTACGGCGGTTCGGACTGTATGCCGGCAAAAAAAGCGGCGGCAGCGGGATATAACTGTCAGGGTGTATACGTGGTATTGTATGCAAGCGGCGGAAAGGCGGTGGGACAATACACCTGCTATGTTATGTCCAGTGAGGCGGAAGCGCAGGGCCTTGCGTCCACATATGCGTCGTCGAATGACAGCAGTGAGTTCAGCTATGGCAACTGGGGAGACGTGGCGTACGAATATTGTGCGGGAAGCTATGTGCAGACATCGATTGATACCTATTATAAGGCAGGGGCAATAACCGAAGCGACCCCGCAGGCATATCTTGGAATGCAGTTTTATTTTGGAGGAATGAGTGAGTATCAGCCTCCTTCAGGTTCAGGCGGCGGAACGAGTAATCCGGGAACGACGGTAACCCCGGGCAATCCGACCACTCCGAGCAACCCGAGTAACCCGGGTAAGCCAAACAATCCGAGCAATCCGAGCAATCCAAGTAATCCGAACAACCCGAGTAACCCGAGTAACCCAGGTAACCCGAGTAACCCAGGCAAGCCGGAAAATCCGGTTACGCCTTCACCAGAACCGGTAAAGCTGGATGGAATCGTGACAACTCCGGAGGAAACATATAGAATAAAGATATCAAAGGACTATACATTTAGTGATCCGGAAGATTTAGTATATGATGAGCGATATGTATTTTATGCAGATGGAAACTCCAATGCAGCAAAAACAATAATGGATTTTTCCAAAGGAAAAGTAAACGATGTATATTTTGTTTTTTATATGAAGAATGGAAAAGGTGTTGCTGAGTATGTTTGTTATAATGCAGCAGATAATGCCAATGCCGAAAAGATAAAAAAAGTATATCAGATAGGTACTGTGGAAAAAAATGTATATATCAGAAACTCAGATAAAGAATTTATAAGCCAAACAATAACTCTACTTAGCAAATCTAAAGTGATTTCTGAGGAAACGGCAGATGCATATCTTCAGTATCAGTTAAGGGATGAGGGATATATGCTTTATGAGCCTGCGTTAAAGGGAACGAAAAAGAAAGATGCCTTCACTGTTCAGATGAGTAAGAACTTTACTTTTGATGAGAAAGTGCTGAGCCTGCCCGATTATGGCATGCGTTACATTCTTTATGGTGACAGTAGCTGTCAGCTTGTAAATACCTATGCACGGATGGGATATACAGCGGCTGAGTATTATGAAATAATGTATACGAAAAGTGGAACTGCTTTGAGTGAAATACAGTGTTATGTTATGAAAAACAGTGAGGATGCAAAGGGACTTGCAGGGAAACTGGTAGAGGCTAAGCAGTATGCAGTGGCAATGGGCGAGACAGTGTTGATTGTAAATAGCGCCATACAGCAAACGCTTGAGCAGATTGTAGCGGCAGGCTGGGGAATAACGGATGCGACTCCGGAAGCATATATGGAATATATGATGTTAGCAGGAACAAAGCCATATACGGATTCTGACAAAAGCATAAAAACTGCTGCGGAGGAAATGGCAGATGAGTTTATCGATATGCTGTCAGATGAACGGGTCATTTCTGAGGATTTGGAAGAAGATATCGCATTATTACAGGTTTTATCGGAGGCTGCACAGGAGATTATACCAGAGACTGCACAGGAGATTATACCAGAGACTGCATTAGAGAATACAGATGAGTATGATACGGATGAGTCCGGGGATTTCGATCCGTCCGGAGCCGGAACAATAACGGAGCCTGCGGAGAATCCGCCGGAGGATAATACATCGGAGGAATTTGATCCGTCCGATGCCGGAAGCGCCGGTACAGAGGCAGGGGAAGATACAATGGTCCCGGAGGATAATACGTCAGAGGAGTTTGATCCGTCCGATGCCGGAAGTGTCGGTGCAGGAGTTTCCGAAGCAGGAGATAGTACAGAGCCGGGAGAATCCCGGAATCCGAAGGATATTCAGATAACGGAAAATTATATCTATACAGATCCGGAAGGGTTAGAATATGACGAGCGTTATGTATTCTACGGGGATGCGTCCTGCGGGCTTGCCTTAAGTATTTCCGGCGAAAGAAATGAGGCCGTTTCAGATGTATTTGTCATCGTTTATGTAAAAGACGGAAAAGTCCTGACAGAGTACCGCTGCTTTGTTATGAATGGCAGTGCAGTATGCGAGGAGACGAAAGCGGAAGAGCTGGAGGCTCTGATAAACAGCTTGCCGGAGCTGGAGAAGGCCTGTGAGGCGAATCCTTCCGGATACAAGGAGTTTATTGAGGATACCTATAAGCTGGAGGAAATGAAAGAAGGAGACAGGTAAGATGAAAAAGAGACTGATTTCGATTATGATGTGTATAATGCTTGGAGTATTGCTGATTGGATGTTCAGGCGGAAATGACAGCGGTTCAGAGAAAGAGGACAGCAAAGCACAGGACAGCGAAGCACCGGAAAGCAGTAAGGAGCAGACCATTGATAAAGACTTCAGCATTCAGATGACTGACAGCTACACCTTTACCGACCCGCAGGATATTGAGTTTGACGAGCGTTATGTGCTGGTAGGAGATGAGAGCTGCAAGCTTTTATCCGATATGTCAAAGATGGGTTATTCGGCGTCAAATATGTATGATATTGTATATGTAAATGAAGGAAAACCGGCAGGAGAGTATCAGTATTTTGTTTCACCGGATGAGGCGAGCGCAACGGCTCTTGCAGAGTTTTATACCTCGCAGGGACAGCAGGTTGTGCAGGAGGAAAATGTAATTTTCGCCTCTGTGGACGGAGATACTCTGGAAGGCTCCATTGCCATGATGGCAGGTACAGGCGCAATATCAGAGGAAACACCAGAAGCATATATTGAAATGATGAAGAGCTTCAACGGTTTGGTTGATTACGAGTAAGATAAGGAAAGAACCGGGGACGTGGTAAAACTCATTTTACCCCGTCCCCAATTTACAGCCGAAAGGAGAAAAAATTGTGGAAGGAAAGGTAAAAAAGGGGGAATCCGGCAAAGGAAGCTGGCGGGATTTCTGGAACCTTTTGAAAAAAATACAATTACCCTGGCATTGGATTATTATAGCGTTTTTATGTAATTTCTTTTATAACAAGGTTATGTTAAAGCTGCCAACCATCACGGCAGGACTTATGAGCGGAAGCCTGGATAATAAGGTGTTGTGGGATGCGGTATGGTTTTATGTGCTTTTTACGATTGTATTATGCGGAGATGTGGCTCTCAGGACTCCGGCGCAGCACGTTGCGGCGAGAAATGCAAGGCGGGTGATCTGGAAGAAGATGCTCCATATCCGGATGGACTATTATGACAGCAACAATCCGTCCGACATTATGAGTACCATTACCAATGATACGACGACGGCGGCCCAGCTGCTGGTACAGTTTCTGGTAGGGTTCCTTCCTACCCTTTATTATGTGGTGGAGGCGCTTAAGACAATTTCTTCCTATAATATATGGCTTACGGTGTCTGTATTTCTGCTTCTGCCGGTGAAGATTCTCTATATGGTTTTTATCGGACGGATGCGCTATAAGACCCAGAACGGACTGTTTCAGGAGATTGGCGGGCTGACCGCGTATCTTGCGGAGCGTGTCAGAAACTTAAGTCTCATTAAGACATATACAAATGAAGAAAAAGAACTTAAAAATGGTGAAAATGCCGCATATGGGCTGTTCCACGCCAATATGCGTGTAAATAAACTGCAATGCGGAATTACGGCATTAACGACCCTGATTGGAATGGCACAGGTTATGATCGTTATGGTGTTCGGAGTGCTCCTTCTTAAACGGGGAGATATTGACATCAGCCAGTGGGTGGCATTTTATATGTTCTCCGGCACAGTGTCAACCTCATTTTCGAACCTGATTGACTACTGGACAAATTTAAAGATGATTCAGGGAACGATGGCAAGAACGGCAAAGCTTCTACTTGCGCCTGAGGAGGAAGAGACTGTAAAGGATACGAAGAAGCCGGAAAATGCAGAGGTTACCTTTGAGGATGTTTCCTTCTCCTACGGGGATAAAAAGGCGATAGAAAACATTTCCTTCCATGTTCCGGCGGGAAGCGCTACGGCAATTATCGGCCTCTGCGGAAGCGGGAAGACGACTTCGGTAAGTCTTCTTGAGCATTTTTACGAGCCGTGCAGGGGAACGGTTTCCTTCGGCGGGGTTCCCGTGTCGGAAATGTCCTTAAACGAATTGAGAAGTCATATGGGATATGTACAGCAGGGCGCGGACATATTCAGCGGAACGGCAAGAGAGGCGCTTACCTACGGACTTCACCGTGAGGTGAGTGATGAGGAAATCTGGGAGGCGGCCTGCCGGACCGGCTTCGCGGAGGTCTTAAAGAAATGGGAGGACGGACTCGATTCTTTCGTGGCTCCGGGCGGAACCTCCATGTCGGGCGGACAGAGGCAGAAGCTTGTGCTGACACGGGAATTTATGCGGAAGTCGGATATGATTCTTCTGGATGAGCCTACCTCGGCCCTTGATGTCACGGCGTCAAAGATGATACAGGATACGATTTTTGAAATGTTCCCGGGAAGAACAAAGATTATTATTACACATGATCTCTCCCTTCTTGAGAGGGTGGACCAGATTGTTGTGCTGAATAAGGGAGTACTGGCAGGCTGCGGAAGCTATGATGAGTTATACGGAAGCTGTCAGGCGTTTATGGAGCTGATTGCCGCCTGTGAGGCAGAGAAGGAGGCAGTACAATGATTAAGCTGATCAAGGGATATACGAAGATATTTAAAGGAATGAAATTACCGTGGCTGCTTTTGTTCTTTGTGGTAGCCATTTCCATGGTAAAGTCCCATGTAGAGGTGGAGGCCATTACGATTACGGCGTCCATCATCGACGGAACCCAGAATTCCATCAAGACAGACGAGCTGGTGCGCTATATTGAGTTCCAGCTGCTGGCGGGAGCCATTACGATTGCATTTACCTATATTTCCGGACTGGTCCTGCAGAAAATCAACCTTGCGGTCCGCCTGAAGGTATGGAATAAAATGATGCATCTTCCTACAAGCTATTATGATTCGGATAATGTAAATGAGCTTGTCACCCGTGTGACTACAGATGCGGATAATGCGGGAAACTATTTTCAGATTCTCATTAATATTTTTACGGCGGCCTATGCGGGAGTCGTGGCCTATCAGAAGCTGTTTTCATTTCAGAGCAGGATGGCGCTTGCAAGTCTGCTGGTAATTCCGGTGCTTATCGGCATTACGGTATTGTACAGCACCCTGTCCTATAAGACGGGCATAAACGCAAGGACCAGACTTGCGGCTACGATGGGGTATCTGGCGGAGCATGTACGAGGCCTGCGGCTTATAAAGTCCTTCCGTATGGAGGAAGAGGAGCACAAAAAGGCAGAGGAGCTTTTTAAAAAGCAGTGCAAGGCAGACATTTTCCTCGGCTACACTTCTATGATCCAGTTAGGAGGAATGGAGATTATGGGATGCCTTACCATTGTAATCTCCTTTGTGCTCGGAAGTAAAATGGTGGCGGCAGGAGAGCTGACGGTCGGAAAGCTTATCGGCTTTTACACGCTGTGCGGACTTGCCACGGTGCGTCTGGCTGAAATCTGTACGAACTTCGGAACGTTTTCACAGAATGCAGGTATTGTCCAGAAGATAAGCTCCATCCTGGAATGTCCGGATGAGCCGGAGGACGGCTGTGAGATGGATGTGGCGGACGCCGATATCATCCTGAAGCATGTGGACTTCTCTTATCAGACGGCTTCGGTCCTTAAGGATCTGAACTGCTCCATTCCGAAGGGCAGGGTGACGGCGATCGTAGGGACAAACGGCGCCGGTAAGAGTACGCTTTTCAAGCTTCTGGAGCGGATGTACAATCCTACGTCCGGCACGATCTGCTTTGGGGACAGAGATGTGACCCAGTTTAAGCTGTCCTCCTGGAGGAAAAGCTTTGCCATTGTATCGCAGGAAAAACCGATTCTGTCCGGCACTATCCGCGACAACATCATCTACGGCGTGGAGCGTCCGGTGTCGGAGGAGGAGCTGATTCATGTGGCAAAGATGGCTAATATATATGACTTTGTCATGAATACGCCGGGACAGTTTGACGCAGAGGTCGGGCCCGGAGGCTCTAATTTCTCGGGCGGGCAGCAGCAGTGTATCGCCATTGCAAGAGCCATGATGAGGAATCCGGATTATCTTCTGCTTGACGAGGCTACGAGCAATCTGGACGTAAAGAGCGAGCAGCTTGTGACAGAGGCGCTTAGCAACCTGATGAAAAACCGGACAACGATTCTGATTGCCCATAATTATTCGGCCACGATATTTGCAGACCAGGTTATCGTCCTGTGCGACGGGGAGATTAAGGGCTGCGGCACGCCGGAAGAGCTGCTTGAGACAAATGAATATTACCGGACCTTTGCAAAGGCCGGAGCGGGAATCGCGAAATAAGAAGGATGCGGCAGGGATAAGGGACGCCGCAGCGCGGAAGGAAGGATAGAAAATGAAATCAAGAATAGTAAACTGCTATGACTATAAAAGCCTTGAGGTCCCGGAGGACCTGGGGCGCTGGCATATCCCGGACAGCGAGATAGAGGAGGAGCTTTTAGCTCTTGCGAAGGATTATTCCGGTGAGGAAGAGGTAGAAGGAGAGATAGGAAGCGGAGACTGTGTCCGCTGTATCTGTGTAAAGTCATCCGTGGAGAGCTGGGAGGGAAGGACGGTCCTTCTCTATCCGGGACGGAAGCTTCCGGGCGCAGAAGGCGCGGAGGAGGCTGTCCTTGGAAAGAAGCGGGGAGAGGAATTTGACTGCAGTATTAAGGGGCTCTCTCTTACGTTAAGAGTAGAAAAAGCCGTGCGTATCCATGTGATGCAGGTGGGCAACGAGCTTACGGGGAAGCTTGGCATTCCGGGCGTTAAGACCGTGGAGGACTATTACCGGTTTTATCATGAGCAGCACGATAAGGAGCGCAGGGAAAAGGCATGTATGCTGATTGCGCGTTACTGGCTGGAGGAGATGTCAAAGAGAAGTGAGTTTGACATTGACGAGGAGGAAAAGAAGAAATGGTGCGACGACAGGGCCCGCATCATGTATGAGGGACTTCTGGCCGCCGGACATGATATGAAGAAAACGCAGGACGGAGAAATCCTTACGGAAGAGGAGGCTCTTAAGAGGGCGGCAGAGGGGGAGGAGATTTACTTTATCCCATATCTGATGTATTGTTATTTCTCGGAGAAGGACGGTTTCGTGCTTACGGAAGAAGGATTCGTAAAAGAGGTCGAGAGGATAGCCAAAGAGCGGGGCGAAAAGACGGAAGACCTTATGAAGCAGGCGGATATTACGATGTTCAGGCAGACAAAATATCAGGAGCATACTTATCATCTTTTGATGGCGGATGCGGAAAAATATCTGGAGGTGTAAGGATATGGCAGTTATAGAAGCGACAAGCGAGAATTTTGACGAGCTGGTAAACTCGGCGGAATATGTGATGGTAGATTTTTACGGCGACCACTGCGGCGCCTGTGCGGGAACGGCACCCTATTACAGGGAAGTGGCGGACGATATGGCGTTTATCAGGTTTCTTCAGGTGAATACCTCTGTATACAGGGACCTTGCAAAGAGATTTAAGATTATGGGGATTCCGGCGTTTCGGTATTTCCATAACGGAGAGCTTATACATAAATCCGTGGGAGGAATGGACACGGAAAGGATTCATGCACAGCTTTCCGAACTCCTTTATCATGACTAAAGAACAGGCTCGAAGGGCTGCCGTGACGATTGCAAAGCAGGGTGAGGAATGATATACTAAGTAATATTTAAAAATTTAGACAATATTAAGCAAGAAGGGAGGGAGCGCCATGTTGATTGCCGGATATATTTTTTTGAGTGTGGGAGCAGCTATTTCTTGTTTCTTCGCCTTTTTATGGCTGGGGATGCAAAGACGGCGCGGCGCAGTGCTCTCCCTTCTTGCAGGTGTAATCTGCGGGCTGTCTGCCTGCCTGAATATAGGCGTGAGGTGGAGCGGAGTCGTCTGCTTTGTTTTTCTGGCAGTATTTATTCCAATCGTTCTGGAGCCTGGGGGGACGTGGATTGATATTGCGGCGGCGTTGTCTATTGCCTGTGCCCAGTTCGGCATGCTTCAGGTGACGGCAGGAACCGTATTACGTATCGATTTTCTTTCACTTTTTTTCCGTGTTATGCTGATGGTGCTTGGAATCTTGACGGCATATGGAATATGCGGCAATATGTCGGTAGAATTTCCAGGGACCGGCTGGAAGGAATATTTCCTTGAGCAGAACGGTAGTGTCTGGAAGGAGAAAACAGGGGATGCAAACCGGCTTATGGCTGAGCTTGGCCTTTATTTTGCCGTCTATGGGGTCTGCCTTATCACGCCTGCCGTAACGGGCGTCTATACCGTGCCGGTAATGTGTCTGGAATGGTTTGCGTTTTTCGGCGGGCTGAAGCTTCTGAATCTGGTCATTGCAAACCGCAAGGAGAAGCTGAACGTGCTTACGGAAAAGCAGTACCGGGATGATATGCAGACCTATATGAGTGTGATTCGTTCCCAGCGCCATGATTATAATTTCCATGTACAGACCCTTCACGGTCTGCTGCTTCAAAAGGATTATGATGCATGTGAAAAATACCTGAATGAGCTTTTGAAGGATTCTATAGAAATGAACCAGATCCTTCCTTTAAAGGACGCGGCGGTCAGCGCGCTGATCCTTTCCTTTAAAAATAAAGCGGCTCAAAGCGGTATCCATATGGATATATTGATTGAAAATGATTTGTCACAGATTGCCACAAATGTCTATGAGACGAATAAGGTAATCGGTAATCTTCTGCAGAATGCCATTGACGAGGCGGAGATGGTTCCGGACAAGTCTTACGGGATTAAGCTCTCGATTATCAAAAGGGGTGAATTCTGCATAATTAATGTGTCGAACCGTGCGGGCAGATTTAACCCTATGGCGGCTTATCAGGCAGGACATTCTACGAAGGAAGGGCATGAGGGAATCGGGCTCGCATCGATTCAGGCGCTTGCTTCTAAGTACGGCGGCGTTGTCTATTCCAGAATGGAAGGAGATATTATATTTTTTGTTGCAAAGCTCCCATTGCGGCTTTATAAGGAGGAGTCATGATGTATGACGGACTGGTGCTTCTGGTGGATGACCAGCCTCTTGCGGCGGAGGATTCGATTGCCGCATTAAAGCACTATGTACCTGGTGAACAGATATTGTATGCGGAAAATGCAGAAGGTGCTGTGAGGATGCTGGAGGAACGTCAGGTATCCTTAGTATTTCTTGATATAGAGATGCCGGATATGAGCGGCTTTTCTCTTGCTGCATATCTTGAGGAAAGGCATAAGGGGATTCCTTATGTGTTTCTGACCGGCCATGCAGATTTTGCGGCAGAGAGCTATGAATATGAGCCGTTGGATTTTCTTACAAAGCCGGTGGATGTGGCGCGGCTTGAAAAGACGTTTGAGAGGGTGGAAAAGAGGAGCGCGCCCTCTGCGGGGAAGGTGGCCGTCCGGACAGGGCAGGATTATGTCCTTGTGGCTCCGAAGGAGATCCGGTATATCTGCAAGGAAAAGAGAAAGATCTGGATACGGCTGAAGGATGGGCGGGAATACCAGGCGGCGTTGTCTTTGGAGGAACTGGAGCAGATTTTCTGTGATTATGGATTTTTCAGGTGCCATCAGTCTTTTCTGATTCCTTTAAGGGATATCAGGCAGGTGAGCGCCAGCATGTTCGGACAGACTTATGAGGCGGCGCTGGAGGAGGATTTTGTGGTTCCGGTCAGCAGAAGCAAGTATGCGAGGCTTAAGGAGGAGCTTAAGCTTCTGGGGATTCCATTTGTAAAAGGTGTTGTATCAAAATAGAGGTATTTATTAATTGTACAAATGTAAATAATTGGAGGTTTTGGTTAGGATGAAGAGAAAAACAGTGTTGAGGCTTTTATGTGTCTCAATTGTTTCTGCGATGCTGATCTCGTCTCCCGGCATGGTCTTTGCTCATGAGAAGGGAGAAAAGAGACTGGCGGTGTATGAGGGAAAGCAGATCGAGGTTATGATAGACGGGGATTATGTGATCCTGCCGGATGAGGAGCGGATTCTGCTTGAGGAATTTACTGGAGAATTTATAGAGGAGAAGCCATCGGAGAGTGAAAAGCCGTCGAAGGGCGAGAAACCATCGGAGGGCGAGAAGCCGCCGGAGGAAGAGAGACCATCGGAGGGCGAGAAACCATCGGAGGGAGAGAAGCCGTCAGAGGGCGAGAAACCATCAGAGGGCGAGAAACCATCAGAGGGGGAAGAGCCGCCGAAAGGCGAGAAACCATCGGAGGGGGAAGAGCCGTCCGGAGGGGAGAACTTGTCAGACGGAAATATATCTGAGGGAGAGAAGCCGTCGGACGGGAATCTGTCAGAAGGGGAGGAACCGTCCGACGGTGACACCTCGCCGGAGGAACCGCATACGGAAGGAAAATTATCAGAGGATAAACCGTCCGGGGATGCTGCCGGGGAAGAAGACGCAGGGCCGCCGGCCATCACCGCCGGGACGGGCTTTTATGTGGAAGAGCTTTCGGAAAAATATCAGCTTACCTTTAAGGATGAGTTTCAGGATACCGTCAGTGAGATTGAAGAGGAATTCCTGGCGGAGATAAGGCATACAGATTTGGAGAAGGTGAAACAGGAGAGAATTTCCAGGCTTACGAAAAATCTTCTGTTTCATGGGGATCAGGAGCCGGAGGAAATGAAGGAGGACGAGACGGTATTTACCAACTGGCAGGATGTACTTGCGGTCTATCTTCTGGAAGAGAGCAAAGGCGGAACAGAGACCTTTGTAATGGATGCCGCTGATAAAGAAGGGATAGCGGCTGTTTTTAAACGGATGAATCATGGTGTGATGACCGGCGGCGAGGCGGTGATCACTGCAAAGACCGCAGAGGATTATGAGGCAGAGAAAAAGAACATAAGTGAGGCGGATCATATATTCCTTGAAAAATATACTTCCAGGAATTGTTCCCTGCTCTGCGCATCTGCAACAGGAATCCAGGGATTTATTGTAGGAAGCCTGGACGAAGACGTAAGCAGGGAGCGTGCGCGGGTAGTAGAGGCTGCCTATAGCCTTGTAGGAAAGATTCCGTATTACTACGGCGGGAAATCCTCTGTCATCGGCTGGGACCTGAGATGGGGAAAGCCGGAGTTCCTTACGGCGTCAGGCATCCTGCAGACATCTAAGGTACAGGAGTATGGCCTGGATTGCAGTGGATTCGTAACCTGGGCATTTATTAACGGCTACGGGGACGAAAGGGCAGCCGGGAGGATCGGACACGGAACAAGCGCGCAGTGGAACAGCTGTGTTTCCGTAAGCGAAGAGGAAGCAATATTGGCCTCAATGGAGGAGCAGGGAAAACTTACTGACGATTTACGCAGACGCATCGAGGACACCCGTGAGGCCTC
>CAQNVT010000247.1 GCA_948844705.1 uncultured Dorea sp. | reverse complement strand
TGTTTCCCATGACCTCGCCGTAAGACGGTGCTGCTGATTCTCCACGGAACGCGCACCGATCGCCTCATAGGACAGTATGTCGTCCAGATAGCTTCTGTTTTCCGGGTAGAGCATCTCGTCCGCCCCGGTAAGGCCGCTCTCCTCCATCGCGCGCAGATGCATCCTGCGAATGGCGATTATACCGGCATAGAGATCCGGCGCCTTGTCCGGCTCTGGCTGATGGAGCATTCCCTTATACCCTTCTCCGGTCGTTCTCGGTTTATTCGTATATATCCTTGGAATCAAAATAAGTCTATCCGAAACTTTTTCATTTACACGCGACAGTCTGTTTACATATTCACACACACTATCCTCATTGTCCGCAGAGCAGGGTCCGATGATCACGATAAACTTATCGGACCTTCCTTCAAAGACCTTCCGTATCTCCTGATCCCTTCTGTTTTTCAGTTCCTTAAGCTTGTCGGACAAGGGGTACTCTGTCTTCAGCTCCTGCGGTGAGGGCAGCGCTTTATTAATCTTCATTGCCATAATCTTTTACTCTCCAGGTCCTTTTATAGTTACGTCTATTTTATCATTTCCTCGATCCGGGACGGCTCCGGCATGGAACGGATCGCCCCCTTCTTTAGTGTAATAAGCGCGGCTCCGGCATTGGCATAGGTCAGGATCTCACCCAAAGCCTCCTCTGTCAGATTGTCTATGCCATATTTTAACAGCCCGTTAATGGCACAGCCGCAGAAGGTATCCCCCGCGCCCGTAGTCTCGATCGCCTTTACGGAAAAGCCTGCTCTTTCAACCTTTAAATCCTTATAATATGCACGGCTTCCTTCCTTTCCCATCGTGAGGAAAATAACCGGAATGTGATATTTCTCCTGGAGATAACGGATTCCCTCGTCATAATCCTCCTTTCCGGAAATAAACCGGATCTCATTGTCGGAAATCTTAAGCATATCGCAGTACCGGAAGCCGTATTCCATCGCCGTCTTCGCATCCTCTAAGGAACGCCACAGAGGCTCTCTTAAGTTCGGGTCAAAGGTGATCATGCAGCCTGCTTCCTTCGCGGCCTCAAGCGCCTTCTTTGTCGCGGTTTTTACCGGCTCGTCCGTCATAGAAAGGGTCCCGAAATGGAACACCTTTGACTTCCGTATCATATCATAGTCCACCTCGTCCGCTGAGAGCATCATATCCGCACCGGGCTTTCTGTAGAAGGAAAACTCACGGTCTCCGTCCGGGAACGTATGCACAAATGCAAGTGTCGTGTTAATCTCTTCATCAAAAATAAGTCCTTTTGTCTCTATCCCGATCTCCTCGATCGTGCTCTTTAAGAGCCGTCCAAACTGATCCTTACCTACCTTTCCGATAAATGCCGTCTTCCTTCCAAGCTTGTTTAACATAGCAAGCACATTACACGGAGCTCCGCCGGGGCAGGCCTCAAACATGCCATTGCCCTGCTCGCTTGTTCCGTTCATCGTAAAATCAATCAGCATCTCACCCATTGCCGTAACGTCATATACCTTTTCCATCTTCTTCTCTCCTGTCCGTTTTTCTTATATTTTACCCTATTACCTGCACGCCGCCAAGTAATACATAGGAAATAAACCACATAATTACAGTTGCCATAAGGATTCCAAGTATCACCGCCGGAAATGCCTTCTTAAATTTGATCCCGAGAAGGGATGCGATCAGAGACCCCGTCCACGCTCCGGTTCCGGGAAGCGGAATCCCTACAAAAAGCACCAGACCCCAGAATTCATATTTTTCAATCCGGTCGCTTTTACTCATCGCCTTTGCCTCCAGCTTATCCACCATCGGCTTAAACAGCCTCGTCCCCTTCATCCACTTAAAGACCGGCGTAATCAAAAGCAGGATAAATGGCACCGGAATAATATTTCCGATAATGCTCAAGGGGATCGCCGTGGATACCGGAACTCCCAGAAGCGGCCCCGCAACAAGAAGCGCGCCCCGAAGTTCCAGGATCGGCACCATGGAAATAAGAAATACGATCACTTCCTTTCCCACGCTTCCTCCGAGTGCGTCAATAATTCCCTGTACTAATGTTTCTGTCATAAAGCTCTCCTTTATTTTTCAGCCTTCTTCATATATTTTCTTAAAAATGCAAACATGGCCTCCATCTCTTCTCTTGTGCCGACGGTGATCCGCATATACTGTTCGATCCGTCTGCTCCCCCAGAAGCGCACATAGATCCCTTCCTTCTTCATTGCCTCAAAAAGCTCTCCTGCATCGTACTCCGGATGCGTGGCAAAGATAAAATTCGCCCGGGAATCAGTAAATGAAAAGCCAAGCTTCCTAAGCTCTCCCTTCGCCCATTCTCTCGTCTCTATAATCTTACGGATCCTCTCTTCAAAATATGCCTTATCCTTCACCGCCTCCGCACCGCAGATAAGCGCCGTCTGATTCATCGTATAGGAATTAAAGGAATACTTGGCATCATTCAGATATTTTATAAGCGCCGGATTACCGATGGCATAACCGATCCGCATGCCTGCCATGGAGCGCGCCTTAGAGAAGGTCTGCACTACGATCAGATTGTCATATTTATCGATCAGCTCAAGAGCCGACCGCCCCGCAAAATCAATATACGCCTCATCCACGATCACGATCACGTCCCGGTTATGGGAAATAATATCCTCCACCACCACCAGCTCTTCATAAAGGGCTGTCGGTGCATTGGGATTCGGGAAAATGACACCGCCGTTTTCCTTATAATAATCCTCCTTCACGATCCGGAAATCCCCGTCAAGTGCCTGACACTCATAAGGGATCCGGTAAAGGTCTGCCCATACCTTATAAAAGGAATAGGTTACATCCGGAAAGAAAATCGGCTTTTCCGAATTAAAAAAGGTAAGGAAACACATAGACAGCACATCGTCGGAGCCTACACCCACAAACACCTGGGACGGAGCTACCTTGTAAAATTCTGCCAGCTCACGGACGAGAATCTCCGACGAGGGATCCGGATACAGGCGGAGCCTGTCGGTATCCATGGATGCAAGCGCCGCACGCACCCCCGGCGCCGGCGGGTACGGGTTTTCATTCGTATTTAGCTTTATTACCTTCTGCTGAGGCTGCTCGCCCGGAACATAAGGCTCTACCTTACGGATATTTTTTTCAAATTCTCTCATGCTGTTATCCTCTGTTATGTATTTATGAAAAATAGTAACTGTTCAATACCTTCACGGTTACGAAAAATATTCTTTTGACAGCTCCTTAAACTTCGGCAGTGAATTTACGATCGTCCCGTAAGAAACACAATAAGCAAGCCTTACGTAGCCCGGGCATCCGAAGGAGCTTCCCGGCACGATCAGGATATTATACTTTTTCGCCGCCGCGCAAAACTCCTTCTCGTCTGCAGCAGGAGATTTTACAAAGAGATAAAAAGCCCCCTCCGGCTTGATGCATTCAAAACCGCATTCCCTGAGCCCGTTATACAACGTCTCCCTGTTGCGGTCATAGAAGGAAATATCCGTCTTTTCACGGATACACTTTGCCACGAGCTTCTGCTGCAGCGTCGGGGCATTCACAAAGCCTAAGATACGCGTTGCCACATTTGCCGCCGCAAGAAGCTCTTCGCTGTCAGACACCTCGTCCGGAATGACCAGATATCCGATCCGCTCTCCCGGAAGAGAAAGGGATTTGCTGAAGGAGTAGCCGACAACCGTATTCGCATAATATTTTGTAAGATAGGGAACCTTTGCTCCGTCGTAGACAAGCTCCCGGTACGGCTCGTCGGAGATAAGGAATATCTCGGTTCCGTATTCCTTCTGCTTTGCATCCATAATGGCCGCAAGTCTCCTTATCGTCTCCTCGGAATATACGACACCCGTCGGATTATTTGGCGTATTTACGATAACCGCCTTTGTCTTCGGAGTGATCTTCTGCTCGAATTCGTCAAGCTTCGGCTGGAAATTTTCCGTATTCGGAGAAATCTCCACAAGCACTCCGTCATAGTTGTTCGTATAAGAGCGGTACTCTCCGAAATACGGGGCAAACACGATCACCTCGTCCCCCGGATTAATAAGAGACTTAAGGATGACATTCAGGCCGCCTGCCGCGCCTACGGTCATCACGATATTTTTCCCTTCAAAATGTGTGCCGAAGCGCTCATTCAAGGATGCCGCCACGGTCTCTCTTACGTCCGCATAGCCGCAGTTGCTGTTGGTATAGCCGTGAAGGACCACCGGATCCTCCTCGTCAAGAAGCTCCCGGATCGCCTGCTTTACCGCCTCCGGCGCCGCCACATTCGGATTGCCCAGGCTGAAGTCATATACATTTTCCGCCCCGTAAATACCCGCAAGCCGGTTGCCCTCCTCAAACATCGCACGGATCGCAGAGCTGTTTGCCACCATGTTTTTCATCTTTTCTGCTATCATCTGTCATCTCTCCTTTTTTATGTTGTAACTGTTCAGTACCTTCACAGTTACATGTCATCTACTTTTCTGTCACGGTCCCCTTCTCTACCAGGAATACCGGCCGGTAGGAAAGCTTTGCCTGCCTTAATCCTTCCGCTCCGGTATCCTCCTCCCGGTTCACATACTTATACTCCATGCATTCATGCTCCACAAACTGCTGGTTGATCATATTATAAGCGCCGGGCACCTCCGCATATGCTTTTTCGATATGAACGACAAAGGTATCCGAACAGACCGGCTCCCCTATGGTAAACGCTACGATCTCACCATCCACACGGAGGATTCCGCCCTTAAGCCCGAGCTCCTCAAACAGCCGGAGCGAATTCAGCGTCACGCACATCTCCGCATTTTTTTCCAGATCCTCGTCGCATCCGTTGTCGTTGCGCCATTTAAGCGCCATCTGAAAGCATTCCTCCACATTATCCTTCGAGATCGGCTCATAGCTCCAGCGGTTCTCATAGACCGTCTTAAATTTATTCACATGGTTCCGCTTGCCGTGAAGTTTCTTGCCGGAAAGAGCGGCCAGCTTCTCCGACTCGTATACATAATCCGCGTCGTCCCGTATATATTCGATCCGGAATCTACCCGGGAACCACTCCTCAAGCTTTTCGAAATTATCCGGCGTCACATTGTACATGCTGAAAGGATATCCCTTTTCCCTGCTGTAGGCCTCCATGACCTCCATCGCCTTCCTTATATTCTCGTCCTCCCCTGCCGGAAATGCAAAGGACACATGCTTCTCATCCTCGCTTTTAAATACCAGGGCATCCTCGATCACCGCCCATTTTACGGGATACTGCCTGGACCATAAAAACACATTGACAAATGTCCTTTCACAGCTTCTGCTCGTATGATGATTAAAATATCCTGATATGATCTCTTTATCTTCTAATTCTGCTCTTTTAAATACTATCTCTTCCATGATTTCCCTTCTGTCGTCTTTTTTCGTATCACATGTGTTTTAGTATACCACATTTTCCCTTAATCTTACAATAATTCTTATGATGTCTCAAAATTCATATTATAAAGCGATTCATAAATCCCATTTTTCGCCATCAGCTCCTTATGGCTTCCCTGCTCTGCAATGCCGTTTTCCGTAAGCACCAGTATCTTGCCCGCGTTACGGATCGTAGTCAGCCTGTGGGCGATCACGAAGGTCGTCCGGTCCTTCGCAAGATTTTCAAGCGATTTCTGCACCACCTTCTCACTCTCATTATCAAGAGCCGAGGTCGCCTCGTCAAAAATAAGGATCGGCGGATTCTTAAGGAAAACTCTCGCGATGGAAAGCCGCTGCTTCTGCCCTCCGGAAAGCTTCACGCCCCGCTGCCCGATATCCGTATGGTATCCCTCCGGAAAGCTCATGATGAATTCATGGGCATTGGCCGATTTTGCAGCCCTTATTACCTCCTCATCCGTCGCCTCCGGACGTCCGTAGCGGATGTTATCCATGATCGTCCCGGCAAACAAGTACACATCCTGCTGTACGATACCGATATGATTGCGCAGATCGTTCAGCTTCATATCCCGTATATCGGTTCCGTCAATATAGATCGCGCCCTCCGACACCTCATAAAATCTGGGAATCAGGCTGCAGAGCGTCGTCTTTCCCACACCGGAAGGACCTACGAGGGCGATATATTCCCCTGCATTCACCTTCAGATTGATCCCGTGAAGCACCGCCTCCGTCTGATCCTCATACCGGAAAGACACATTCCGGAACTCAATGTCGCCCTTCACATGCTCCACCGGCACCGCGTCCGGCTTGTCCGCGATATCCGGCGCGATGGAAAGGATCTCAAGAAACCGCTCAAAGCCTGAGTATCCGTTCTGGAACTGCTCGGTAAAGGTCACCAGCTTCTTTACCGGGTCGGTAAAATTTGTAATATAAAGAATAAACGTAATGAGATCCGAAAGCTCCACCGTACCGTCCAGCATCATAAGAACGCCGAACACCAGCACTCCCACCGTAACCAGCGTTGTCATGGCGCCGAGTCCGGAATTATAGATACCCATATATTTATAGCTGATCTTCTTTGCCGCCACGAAGTTATCATTTCCTGCTTTAAATTTTTTCAGCTCTTCCTTTTCATTGGCAAAGGACTTGACCACACGGATTCCCGCCAGGCTGTCCTCGATCTGGCTGTTGATATCCGCGATCTTCTCCCGGTTTCTCTTAAATGCAATCTTCATCTTGCCGTTATAATAAAATGCAAACAATGCCATCACCGGAATAAAGGCAAAAGCTACAAGGGCAAGCCTTACATTTACCATAAGAAGGATGATAAAGGAGCCTGTAATCTTAATAATAGAGATCACCAGGTCCTCCGGCCCGTGGTGCAGAAGCTCGCTGATATCAAAAAGGTCGCTTGTGATACGGGACAAAAGATGGCCCACCTTCTGGTTGTCATAGAAGGCAAAGGTCAGCTTCTGATAGTGCCCGAAAATATCTCTCCGCATATCCGCTTCCATCTTCGCACCCATAATATGTCCATAGTATGCTATGTAAAAATTGCAGAATATCTCTATAATAACCAGTCCTACCAAAACAGCCCCAAATATAAGAACCGATCTTCTTGCATACTCTGCCTCGAAATAGACCACCTCATTCGTGATGTAACGGATCACCAACGGAATGACCAGTGTAATAACAGCGCCTATTACCGCAAAGAACATATCGCTGTAAAACAGGAACTTATACGGCGTGTAATAGGCAAACAGCTTTTTTAATTTCTCCTTCATGTATTTTTCCCCGCTTTCGTAATTTTTCTCGTTGAAATAAGGCCACGGGAATGTTCCCTGCGGCCTTATGCCTTTTATTTCCTTTCCTGTCGGAGCTAAAATATTACTCATTCATATTCGCAAGCTTCGCCGCCTGATCGGCCGCAATACATGCATCAATGATCTCCTGAATGTCCCCGTTCATGATCTTGTCAAGCTTATACAGGGTAAGCCCGATACGGTGGTCCGTAACACGGCCCTGGGGGAAGTTATAGGTACGGATCTTCTCGGATCTGTCTCCGGTACCGATCTGGCTTTTTCTGGCCTCTGACTCCGCGTCGTGACGCTTCTGGCATTCCAGATCATAGAGCTTGGCGCGCAGGAGCGCGAATGCCTTATCCTTATTCTGAAGCTGTGATTTCTCTGTCTGGCTGTAGATAACGATCCCTGTCGGATAATGGGTCAGGCGCACTGCCGAGTCGGTCGTATTGACGCACTGCCCGCCGTTTCCTGACGCGCGCATAACATCGATACGGATATCCTTCTCGTCGATCTGGATATCTACCTC
>CAQNVT010000246.1 GCA_948844705.1 uncultured Dorea sp. | reverse complement strand
TCCCTGCAATCGTAAGTGCTGTTTTCATAGCTTTCTCCCTTGTCCAAAATATATTTTTTATTGCCCGGCATTCCAAAAGGAACCGGTCACAGCGGAAATTCGACCCGGATCTTTGTTCCCTTGCCGGGCTCGCTCTGCAGATCGATGACCCCGTGATGGTACAATACCGCATGCTTTACAATAGAAAGCCCCAGTCCCGTTCCGCCCGACTCCTTGGAATGGCTCTTATCCACCCGGTAAAAACGCTCGAAGACTCTGTCCCTGTGCTCCGGCAAAATGCCGATCCCCGTATCTGATACCGTTATGGCGGCCGTCCTTTCTCCGCCTGTGATATTGAGCTCCGCACTTCCGCCCTTTACATTATATTTTATCGCATTATCACACAGATTGTATACTGTTTCATATAATAATTTTTTCACTCCAAAGATCACTGCGGTATCTCCGCTTATCCTTAGCTCTATGTTTTTTTCCTTTGCGGCGGGCCTTAGCTCCTCTAAAACCTCCTCTGCGACCCTGTAAAGATCGATCTCCTCCTTTTCAAGCTCTGCTTTTTCGTCAAGCTGGGAAAGCCTTATGATATCTCCCACCAGCGTGACAAGCCTTGATGCTTCTTTTCGTATATGCCCGACAAAGCGCGGCATATCCTCCTCTTTCACCATCCCGTTTTCTATCAGCTCCGCACTGCCGATGATCCCCTGCAGAGGCGTCTTAAGCTCATGAGAAACGTTTGCCGTAAATTCCCTCCTGCTGCGTTCCGCCAGAACCCTTTCTGTCACGTCAAATATAAGAAGGACCGCCCCGATCACCTCTCCCGGGGATTCTATACGGCTTATGTCAAACTGATATTCCCGCCCGGATTCCGTTTTACGTGCTTCACTGTGTCCGGTTTCCATCGCTTCCTTCATGCACAGGCCGATTTCAGGATCCCTGCATACCATAACAAAATCCCTGCCCGTGCTGTCCTGTGTCAGTGCGAAAATTTCTTCGGCGGCAGGGTTGATGCTTAATACCATTCCCTGCTTATCCAGCAGCACAAGCCCTTCCTTCATGCAGTCCGTAATCTGGTCAAACTCTGCCGCCTGCCTCCGCAGTTCACTGAACTGCTCCTGAATTTTGTGCTGCTGACGGTTAATACGGTTTAAAAGGGGGGAGATTTCCTCATAAGCTTCATTTTCCAGCGGATGCTCAAGATCCAGGGCATTCAGCGGCTTCACGATACGCCCTGAGAGCCTCCCTGCAAGAACCCCTGACAGGATCATAGAAATAACAACAACGATCAAAACAGGCTGCAGCATTCCAAGCACCAGCCGTCCGACCGTTGCGCTGCTTATGGAAATACGCAGAACCGTACCGTCCTCCATACGCTGTGCACAGTATATTGTCTTTTCCATCAGGGTACTGGAATAGCGGTTGCTCTGCCCCTTCCCGGTTTCAAATGCCTCCTGAACCTCCTCGCGCTTCAGATGATTCTCCTGATTTTTCGTGCCTGTAACGGTATCATACAGGACGGTGCCGTCCGTATCGATCCAGGTAATGCGGTAATGCTCTGACGGAACCCTTTCAAGATATGACATTCCTCCTTCTTCCACGGCAGCTGCCGCAAGCCCAAGCTCGTCTCTTAGCCCGTCTTCCCTGACGCCTTCAAAATATTCATACAGACATCCCATAATAATAACAATGCTTGCAAATAATATGGAACCTGCCACTGCAAGAATAGACTTAAATATTTTTCTGGTCATTCCTTTACCTCCAGGCGGTAGCCCACGCCTCTTATTGTTTCTATCATTTCTCCGTAAACTCCCAGCTTCTGCCTGAGCGTCCGGATATGCATGTCCACAGTCCTCGTTTCCCCGCAGAAATCCATTCCCCAGACAGTACTAAACAGCTGGTCTCTTGTATAGACCAGTCCCGGATTTGAGAGAAATAAACGCAAAATTTCAAATTCCTTAAATGTAAGCAGGATGCGCCTGTCGTCTGCCGTTACCGTATGCTCATCCAGATTTACGACCAGACCGCCCGTTTTAAGAAGATGATCCACTTTCTTCGGCCGGCATCTTCTCAGGACGGCCTTCACACACGAGACAAGCTCCATAACGCCGAAGGGCTTTACAAGATAATAATCCGCGCCCAGATCTAACCCCTGTATGCGGTCATACTCTTCACCCCTGGCAGTTGCCATGATAACAGGAATATCCTTGAGCCCGGAAGCAGCCTTCATCTTTTTCAATATTTCAACCCCATCCATTCCCGGAAGCATAATATCCAATACAACAAGCTCCGGTTTTTCCTGCCGGAGGGCTTCAAAAAAAGAGTCCCCGTCCTCAAAGCCCTGGGCCTCAAAGCCGGTAGACCTAAGCGTATACACCTCAATATCCCTTATACTGTCGTCATCCTCTACACACCAGATCATATACATCCCTCCTTGTGAACGCCTGTAATGGAGAATCCTACCCACTCCGCAATATTCGTTGCGTGATCGCCGATCCGCTCGAAATATTTTGCGATCATCAGCAGATCGGCAAAGCACTCCCCTTCCTCCGGATTATTTACGATCTCGGAGATCAATGCCTGCTTTATCTTTGTAAAATAATGATCCACCACATCATCATCGGCAGCAACCTTTCCCGCAAGCTTCAAATTCTGGCCGACAAATGCATCTACACTTTCCGTCACCATTTTGATGCTGGCCTTTCCCATCTCGTGCAAAAGCGTATCCGTCCTTACCGGACGCTTCATGACAAAGGGAATGATCTCCGCAATATCCTCCGCCTGATCCCCGATTCTTTCCATATCCGTGATCATTTTAAGAGCCGCCGATATCTGTCTTAAGTCCTTCGCAACGGGCTGCTGCTGAAGCAGGAGCTTAAGGCAGAGTGTCTCTATAGTCCGTTCCTTCCGGTCGATCTCCGCCCCGACGGATACAATTCCATTTAAGAGCTTTGTATTTCTCTCTGTCAGAGCCTCCAGCACCTCCTGGATAATCTTTTCGCACAAAGCCCCCATTTCGATCATTTCTTTATTTAAAAGTGCAAGCTGTTCATCAAATTTGCTTCTCATTATCCAAACCTCCCCGTAATATAATCCTCTGTTCTCTTGTCCTTCGGAGTAGAGAATATCGTCTCCGTATCTCCGTATTCAACCAGCTCTCCTAACAGGAAGAATGCCGTCTGGTCAGAGATCCTGACTGCCTGCTGCATATTGTGTGTTACCATGATGATCGTGTACTCCTCCTTGAGCTTTATCGTAAGCTCCTCGATCTTGGATGTGGAGATCGGATCCAGCGCTGACGTCGGCTCATCCATCAGAAGCACCTCGGGCTTCACTGCCAGCGCCCTGGCGATGCAGAGTCTCTGCTGCTGGCCGCCGGACAATCCCAGCGCATTCTTTTTCAGACGGTCCTTTACCTCACCCCATATGGCGGCATCCCTAAGCGAACGTTCCACGATATCGTCAAGCTTCGCCTTGCTTTTCATGCCGTGCGTACGTGGCCCATATGCTATATTATCATAAATACTCATAGGAAAGGGATTTGGTTTTTGAAAAACCATCCCAATTTCCCTGCGAAGCTCATTCACATCCACAGACGGCGCAAAGATATCCTGAGCCTTATAACGGATATCACCCGTTATCTTCACGCCCGGTATCAGATCATTCATACGGTTGAGGCTTTTCAAAAATGTGGATTTCCCGCAGCCTGACGGCCCGATGAAGGCCGTAATGCTCTTCTCGGGAATCTCTATATTTATATTAGTAAGTGCCTGGTGCTCTCCGTACCAAAGACACATATCCTTCACTGTTATTATAGCACTCATAGGCTTCTCCTCTTCTGAAAATATTTCTCCACCAGAACGGCGGATAAATTGATTGCCAAAGTCAGCAGCATTAAAATAGCCGCGATCGCAAAAGCAATGCCGAACTCTCCCTGCTCCTTTGCATATACATATAAGGCAACCGTAAGTGTAGCGCCGGAGCTTAAAAGACCTTCAAGCATTCCGTTTAACGCATGTGCAAAGCCTGCCGTGAAAAGCAGCGCCGCCGATTCTCCCAAAATCCGTCCCACGGACAGAATGCATCCTGTGATCACCCCGTCTATGCATCCGGGAAGCACAACGGTACGGATTACCCTCCATTTGCCCGCCCCCAGGCCAAAAGCGCCCTCCCGGTAGCTTACGGGCACCGTTTTCAGACTTTCCTG
>CAQNVT010000245.1 GCA_948844705.1 uncultured Dorea sp. | reverse complement strand
TAGATTGCCTCCTCCCACTCCAGTGCTTCCTCATCTCCGTCATAGTCCTTTAAAATCTGCCAGCACTCCTCGTCATACACGTCGCTGATCCGCTTAAAAAACAGCAGCGGAAATATATACTGTTTGTAGGCACCTGCGTCAATGCTGGTTCTCAAAAGAACCGCCGACTGCCAAAGATAGGACTGCAGCTGCTCAATGGTTATCCTGCCGCTCACTGACATATCCTCCTGCTATCAATAATTTTCTCATACGTTCCTGAGCCCTGTAAACTTCCTCCAATGCCTCAAAATACTCCTTTCGGACTTCTGACGGTGCAACCTTCTCCTGCTCTTTCCTCTCAATATACTGATTAACCGCAAGGCTGTAATCCCGCTTTCTCACATCCTCCAAAGTGACAATCTTTGCCCGCTCCGCCACATCCTCGTTTTCTATCAAAAGCACTCTTGCGCCGCTTTTCTTATGCCTTAAAAGATATCCCTCGGAATGGATACCGAGAAGCTTCTCTTCCTTCACCAGTTCATAGGTCTTCAAATCTTTTATACTCATATAGATTTTTTTACATACTCCTTTCAATTTTCCTATGAACCTATTCTATCCAATTTTCCGGCGCTCTACAAGAGAAAAAATTATTTTCTGCGAACACGCTTCTATTCATAGCAGGTAATGCACAGGGAGATTGCTTTATCCGTCTTGGGGTCAAATTCAATATAGCACATATTATCGCTGGCCATGCTATCCTCCTCATACCACATATAGGATTTGTATTCCTCCTCATCATCCTGATAGCCGGGCTCTCCGTACGCCGCAACCGTAGCATCCGCCGAAGTCCCCATCGTAACGCCTCCCGGGAAGATCACCGTCAGGTCACTGTCCTCCATGGCATAATCATTGACCGTAAGTCCTCCCACAAGGCATTCCTCAAGCTTACATGCCTCATCGGTTTTATTGATCATATAGACCATAACGGAAGCGCCGTTTTTATCCTCAAAAAAGGTAATTTCATCCTTTCCTGCATTGACAATGTAATCATAAGACTTATCCTCCGTATCCAGCGTAAGGCCGGCCGACTCTATATCCTCAAGCGTACACGGGAAGGTCACTACCTTATCGTTGATCTGTACGGTATAGCTGTTCCAGCTGTCTCCAGGCTTTCCGCTCTGAGCCGCCGCATTGCTTTTTCCTGATTTTTCTTTATCGCCGTCTTCTTTCTTATCCTCTTTGTCCGTATCATCCCTGTTCTCCTCATATACTCCTGTTTCCTTTAATGCCTCCTCCGGCACCTTGATTTCCTCTACCTTATTGTACTCCTTATATACTACATCAATATAGATGTCCTCCATATCTACAAATATCCTTGCAGGAAGGATCGAATCCTTATAAACTGCTACCGTACAGGATACCTTTCCTTCATTTTCTGCATCCTCTAAGAGATCGGCTCCTGAGTCCAGCATATCAATCAGGCCCTCGCCGAGAACCGGCTCCAAAATCCCGGCATCTATTTTTCCGGACATTTCCAGACATTCCTTTCCCTCTACCTCCACAGTATCCTCACTCATTTCAAATGCGTCATGAACCTTAAGGAGCTCCTTAAACACATTTTCATCAAGCATATCATCCTCCTGGTCGGTAACCTCTCTTTCCCAGTCATCGTCTATGCAGGTATATACGGCGATCCCGTCCTCCTCTTCTATTCCGTAGATCTCCATGTCCATTTCCAGGGAAGCGCCCCCCTGCTTCAGGGCCAGATTTCCCTTTGCGTAAGTTGCAGGCGGCTCATCGGTGGCCGATACCTCCATCTCGATTGCGACCGTACCTTCAAGTCCCGACTCCTCTACAGTCATTTCCGCCTTCTGGAGGGCCGTTACTGATTTCACGTTCTCCAGATTCTTACTGACATCCGTCAGGAGATTTTCCGGTGTCGCCTTCTTGCCGCACCCTGCCAGGAGCATTGTTCCTGTAATTATCATTGCCACTAAAAATAATCTGCTTCTTTCTCTTTTCTTCATTTTCAATTCATCCTTTCTTTTATTCTTTTGTAAGATAAATAACACCCATCCAGTAATATCCGTACAACTCATCCTCGCCGTACCGGTCGAGGACCTTTCCGGCGATCCGGTCAAACTGCCGGTCATTCAAATTATAATCTGTCCGAAGTACTGCCTCGTCTCCGTTTTCCAGCGCCTCCAAAAGAGGGGATACAATTTCTTCCTGCTCATAATACTTATCCTGCAGCCTGTAATATTCCTTTTCATCCGTCGGCGCCTGATAATCAGAAAGCCTGCTGTCCAGCACAAATTTATCATCTTCCACAAGAACTTTTCCCGCCGCATGGTCCGGAAGATTTAAAAGCGCGTTAAATATCAGCTCATTGTCATTATTAGTGCTGTCTACGATCTGCCATTCTCCGTCTATCTTTACCTTATTCCACGCATGAGGAAGATTCCCCTCGAGAACACCGGTCACCACAATACACTCAAGCCCCGCCTCGTCTGCCAGAAGCTTGAACGCACCTGCGTAGCTTGCACATACCCCCACATGATTCATCAGGACCCCGTAGGGAGTAAAGGAATCGTCAAATTCCTCATCCACATCAGCGTAATCATTCTTTTCCGCATTTTCCAGCGCCTTCATATCATATTCTGCAGTATCGCAGAGATACTGGTTGATCGCAAGCTCCTTTTCAAGCTCCGTCATGTCCTCCGTAATGATCTCTCCTGTTACTCTCTTTACTTCTTCTTCAAGCTCCTTCTGCTTTTCTGCCATTGCCGCGGCATCCGTATCATACTGAACAAGCATGGTTTTCCCGTTATTTAACAGAGAGGCGCCTGATGCACCGAGAATCATAGGATTCTGATAAACCGCCTCCATCCATGCATCCACAAGAAGCTCCTGGTCGCTGCTCTCCGGAAAATCGCTCAAATCGATAAGAGACGCCCCCGACAGCATATTTGCGGCAAGATACTCACTCAATGCACTGTTTGCGGTAATCGCATATTCATTTTCATAGATCTCACTCTCTTCCTTTTTCTGCTCTTCATCCTCCTCAAGTTCAATCTCCAATTCTCTGGCTCCGCCTTTGTTTCGGAGCTTTTCCTGACGCTCCTCGATCTCTCCGAGTTCCTTCTCCCATGTGCCCGCATCAAAGCCTTCTACCTTTACCACGCCGGAAAAACCCGTCCCGTCGATCACGTAGGGTACCCTGACTACTTCAACCTCCACGACCCTTAAGTCCGACATATCTTCTTTTTCATATTCACCCCTTTTTTCAACCTCATACCGTGCATTTTCAAAATCATAATTGATGAGCTTCTGTACCAGAGTTCCGTCGCACATTGTCACCCATTTATAGGACGGCATGGCCGCAAAGCCTTCCGCGTAATCGGAACCCTCCTTCTCTCTGCTTACCTTTGTTTCCTCCATATAAGGCACACGCCTTGCAATCTCTTTTTCGGAAAATGTATTGCTGATCGCCGACGTGCCGTCCTCTGAGGCCGCAATCACGCAGTAATAGGTCTCGTATGGATTATCTTCATTATATATAGGCTCCGTGCCTTCTCCGTATTTTTCAATATTATATTCCTCGGCCCGCTCTGCCTCTGATACGGAAAATGTCTTAAGATGTGTTGCCTTCTCGGGCTTCCACTCTGTCTTCTCCGTGATGCCCTGTACCCAGCCGGTCCCGGTAAAGCCTCTGTCCTGTGAATAATCCATCTCCATAACATAATAGACGTCCGCATTGTCCACTTCCTTCCAGCGAAATACCGGCAGGCCGTCCTCGCCGATCCTCATGGATACCTTCGGAGCATTTTTTATCTCCCGCTCTACGGTAAATACCGTAACCAGAGGCTTATCCAAAGTCTCCCCGTCCTCCGGGTCAACATATTGTACGAGGTAATATTGAGAAAGATTCCCCCAGTCCTTATATTCACCCTTATCAAATAGCTTCTGGGCGGCGGGGTCATTGCCCGGCACGTCACTGTCAAGCTCTGCATTGCTGATCCCGCCGGCGCTGCTTCTCGGCGGAGTTATGGACAGCACCCTGCTTTCCTCATCCCACTCAAAATTTGTCCCGATCCTCTGGGTAAGCTCCGCGTCCTGATACACTGCCGCAAGCTGCGTATATTCCTCGAAGCCCGCGTTCATAATATCAAAGCCCATCTGAAGCTCGATACACTCGTCCCTCTTTACTCCCCGCATCGCCTCGCCGTACATAACAGCTTCACTGTCCGCATATTTTTCATGAATGCTCTGCGCAAGCTTCTCGCTCTGGACAAGCGTCCTGCTTTCCGGCTTCTGATCCCCGCCGGTCTCCTGTGCTTTCTGACATCCCGCCAGGAGCAGGGAGCATATAAGAGCCGCGCTTACCAGCTTTTTTCCGTTTCCCGTCTTCATATTTTCTTCCTCCGTTTTGCCTTTCTGATAGGAATACCTCTGTGATTTCGAAAAGGTTACATAAAAATCAAAAAAATTTTTTTCTTTATTTTTCCTTCGGAGCACGAAATTCGGGGCGGGGTTGGGGCGGCATCGAGGGCGAGG
>CAQNVT010000244.1 GCA_948844705.1 uncultured Dorea sp. | reverse complement strand
GACGGATATAATTCTAATTGCTTTGCCCCAAGTTCACGGAACCTATTTTCAACAACTGCTTTTATATCTGCTTTTTTATTTTTCCAGTAATTTCTGTAGATTTAATATGCAACAGATTGTTGCTTGCTTTTTCTTTTATGTTGTCATAAAATACAACTACTCTAATATATCTGGTTTTTATTCTTTGATATCAAAATGTAATATCAGAAACCAATCAGGAAAGCTTTCCAAAACAGCAGATAATAACGGAAAACCGAGGTGATGCAGATGAATGATGCAGAGGGTTATGATGTACTGCGCCTGATCGAACACAGCAGGAGCTGTTATGTAAGCTCCGAATATGTAGAAGGTACGCCGTTTATAAGATGGCTCAAGTATCATCCTAATCTTTCAAAGGAACAGTTGTTTTTATGGATCCATGAGCTGGCAAGGCAGCTTGAGTGTATCCACAAGTGCAGAGGAAGACCATGCTATAAATATGTGAATCCTTACAGTATTATTATTACAGAGAAAAAAGAACTCTATTTTCTTGATATGAATGCAAAATCGAATGAACGGACGATAGCCGTGATGCAGAGGAGAAGTATAAGGGAGCATTTTCTGCCGCCGGAAGAGTCCTATTACCAGACGGAAAGTATTTTTCTTGATATTTACGGTATGGGAAAGACGATTCAGTATTTATTATCAGTGTCAGATCCGGAGCCTGCGCTTACAAAAAGAGAGGAGGCCCGGTTTCATAAGATCATATCCAGAAGCCTTGACAGGCATTCAAAGAGGGCATATACACAGGTGTCCGAGCTTCGCAAATCTATTCCGGTATTTCATGAAAAAGAAGCAGAAAAAGGTATAGGAAAAAACAGGATTTTTATTATAACGGCAGCCGCATTTGTGCTGGTATCAGGTATTTCCGTCTATCTTCGCTTTATAAAGACGGCAGAATATCAGGAGGAGACCGATTCCCTGGGGCAAGAGGGGATACAGACAGAACAGGTTGTGACAGAAAATATCAGAGCGGAAGATAAGGAGGATGCTTCTGCACTGAAAAAGGAGCTTGGATTCCTTTATTTTCTGGATAAAAAGGATTACGGGAAAAGCCGGGAATATTTTTCCGGAGATGAAGAGGACGGGTTGTCAGACAGGCTTAAGGAACTGTCGGAATTTATGCTTCAAAAAAACGTTGCCGGGCGTGCGGCGGACCTAAGAGAGCTTCTTGGAGAAATCGAGGAAATGATGCCGGAGGATGAAAATGAAGAATACCTCAGATGTCTGATTGAGGGATATCGTCTTCTCGGCGATGAGGCTGCTGCCAGGGAGATCATACGTCTTGGCAGCAAGTGCAGGACAAATGCGTCAGAGGATGTAAAGCGTGAGCTTGCAGGCTATATGGCATATGCCTGTGAGAGGGCGGGCGAGCTTGACGATGCGGTCAAAGAGTATCAGGCTATGCTTGGCTGGGAGAGAGAAGATGCTTTCAAGGAAGAGGTTTATAAGAAACTGGTGTTTTTATATCAGGAGAAGGAAGAGCCCGACCAGGCCGGAAGGATATGCCGCCAGGGTATAGAGGAGCTGGAGGATTCTGAGGAGCTGCGCCTTATACATATAGGAATGCTGTGCGCAGACCCGGGAGTGGAAAGAGAAATATGTGCGCAGACGATTAAAGAGTACATAGAGGAAATACCAGAGATAGCAGAGAAGGAAGAATTTCAAAAATTGAAACAGGAATACGGCATTATTGTGGAAGGAGAGGAATTATGGGTAGGAAGATAAAAAGTATATTGATGCTTACACTTCTGCTCGTGCTGATTTATCATCAGCATTCCCCGGTGCTTCATGCGGAGAATAAACCGGGGCAGAGCGGAATTCAAGCCGGGGGAAATATAAAAGAGACGGATAAAGATGATGAAGATAATGAGGGTGAGGATAAGGACCCAGATCCGGACCCTGAGCCAAAGCCAGATCCGGACCCCGAACCGAAACCAGATCCGGACCCGGAACCCGAGCCTGAGCCGATAAAGGAATACCGGCTTGAGATGTCAAAAGCCGACGGCAGAAACGGGTATTACGTTACTTCGCCGGAGGCAGAGATCTGCCATATGAGCAAACGCGGAAGAACTGTCTACAGCCTGAAAAACGGGGCAGAGCATACGGCAGAAGGTATTCTTTCTGAGGAGGGGGATAAGGTCAGACTTTCCGGAGAGCAGTTTAAAGAGGGTGTAAATATCCTGACGGTCTGTATGGAGGATGAAAACGGTGTCAGGCTTAAGGAGTATGAACGGGTCATAGAATTTTGGGTAGATACGATAGCTCCGGTGTTTGAGGTGTCGGCTCCGTCAGGCTTTGATGTGTGGTACCGGGACGAGACGGCGGTAAGTGTGTCGGCGGATGACGGAGAAGAGGGAAGCCAGATCGAATCTATTTCCTGCTATTGCGGAAATGAGATTATAGGAACGGTTCATGGTGGATCGGCATGTTTTCTTGTCGATTATGCTTCTTTGAATAGCGAGGGAGTTGACCTCACGGTGACCGTAACCGATAAAGCAGGACACAGGAGTGAAAATACGAGAAAAATATATATTGATAACAGCGCTCCGGCAACAGCCATAGAGGGCATCAGGGATTATATGATTACGGGCAACCATGCAGACGTCATATTCAGAATCACGGAGGACAATATGCTGAAGACCTTTCAGACGGAAGTGGAATGGGAAGATTGCCAGGGCAGAAGGTCGTATCTTCCGGAACCGGAGTGGACGGATAAAGGCGGTATAAAGGAGGCACGGCTTACGTGTACCGAGGACGGGATCTACCGAATGAAGGTATATGCGGAGGACGCGGCGGGCCATACGGATGAGAAAGAGGCTCAGATCATCATAGACAGTCAGGATCCTGTCATACGTTTTGTTGATAAGCTGGAAGGACAGTATATGAAAAAATTCCGGTGGGATTATGAAAAGGCAGAATTTATCCAGGATTTTACAACGTATCAGTATCAGATCAGGCTGGACGGAAAGCTGTATCCTGTCGGCGCAGAGGTTACAGAGGAGGGCAGACATAATCTGACCGTGGAAGCGGTAGATTCCGTAGGGAATAAGTCAAAAGCATCGGCAGGGTTTGTTGTAGACCATACGCCGCCGGAAATTATTTTTTCAGATATAGAAGAGGAGGGAACATATGAAGAAGAGAAAACCTTTGAGATTACCGTGGGGAACCCGGAGGATGAGATACGGGAAATACGGATCAACGGCATATTGCAGACAGCCGGGGCGGGCAGTCCGTCAGGCCGGTGTACCGTGGGTGAGCATGGATATTACGAGGTGGCGGTAAGTGCAGGCGATAAGGCCGGCAATGAAGCCGGGGCCGGCATTACATTTGAGATCATTCCGGAAAAGACAGCAGTGCAGAAGGCGATAGAGCCGATCCGGAAGCTGTTCGTGAGAGAAAAGCGGGAAGAGAAGGACGAAGAGAGGATAGAGGAGAAAAAGGAAGAGGGAAGAGAAAAAAAGAATCCCGCCGGGGCACTGCCGGTCATGCTTGGGTGCAGTGCCTGCGCGGGAGGAGGGCTTTGGTTTGTTAAGAAGCGTATATATTAGCAAAATATTTTAATGAAGACCTTGACATTTTCCGCTTGACGTGATTATATTGTATTATGAACATATGAACAATTATTCATATAAAGATATAATAGCTGGAGGCGAGGATATGAAGGATAAAGAAATGCACGAAAATCACGGTCACCATCACCACGACGAGGAATGCGGCTGCGGCCATAACCACGATCATCATGACCATCACCATGAGGAGCTGCCGTATGAAGAGCATGTGATGCCGGCCGGGATCGCGCAGAAGATTTATATATTGGAAAATCTTGGATGTGCCAACTGTGCGGCAAAGATGGAGAAGAAGATCAACAGCCTGCCGGAGGTGGAGGCGGCTTCCATTACATTTGCCACGAAGAAGCTTGCAGTGGCATCGGACCATCAGGAAAATCTTCTGCCCGTGCTGCAGAAGATATGCGCATCTATCGAGTCCGGGGTTATAGTAGTACCCGAAGAGGAAAGATCGCCAAAGAAAGAAAAGGAAGGACTTTTTAAGGCAAATAAAAAGGATATTCTGGCAATCGGTGCAGGCGCGGTGCTCTTTGCCGCGGGAATCGTCACGGAGCAGGCGGAATTGGCCGCAACCGTGCATGCAGTGCTGTTTATTGCCGCATACCTTATTCTGGGACTGGAGATCATAGGAAAGGCGTTTAAGAATCTAAGGAACGGACGTCTGTTTGACGAAAACTTTCTTATGAGTGTGGCAACAATTGCCGCATTTGCAATCGGAGATTTTGCAGAGGCAGTCGGGGTTATGCTGTTTTACCGGGTCGGAGAGTTTTTCGAGGACGCAGCGGTAGAGAGGAGCCGTTCCCAGATCATGGAAGCGGTGGATATGCGGCCGGAGACGGTAAATGTATTTAAAAATGGCGGAGTAAAGGAGATTCCTGCAAAGGATGCCGTTAAGGGAGATACCATACTGATCCGTCCGGGCGACAGGATCCCTCTGGACGGCAGAGTTTTGGACGGAGAAAGCCGTATTGATACATCGCCGGTAACAGGTGAACCGGTTCCGGTAAGAGTGTGCCCGGGTGATGAGGTTGTGTCAGGATGCGTAAATGAGCAGAGTGTCCTGAAGGTAGAGGTCGAAAAACCGCTCAGCGAGTCAATGGTGACCAGAATCCTGGATTCTGTAGAGCATGCGGCGGCAAGTAAGCCGAAGATCGACCGTTTTATTACAAAATTTGCCCGTATCTATACACCGGTCGTAGTCGGGGCCGCTCTTTTAACGGCGGTTGTGCCGTCTCTTGTGACCGGAGACTGGAATCACTGGATCTATACCGCGATTACATTTCTTGTAATCAGCTGCCCGTGCGCGCTTGTGTTAAGCGTTCCCCTTGCATTCTTTTCAGGAATCGGAGCAGGCTCAAGAAAAGGAATTCTTTTTAAGGGGGGAATTTCCATCGAGGCGCTGAAAAACGTAAAGGCAGTTGTCATGGATAAGACGGGAACTGTCACGAAGGGAAGTTTTGCTGTCAGGAAAATCGTGTCGGTCCGGGGGCTTACGGAAAAGCAGATTCTTACTATGGCGGCAGACTGCGAGCTGGATTCTACACATCCGATCGGCAGCAGCATAGTCAGTGAGGCAAAAGCAAGAAAGCTGACGCTTATGAGAGCGGAGGAGACAGAAGAAATATCAGGTAAGGGCATTAAGGCAAAATTCGCGGAAGGAACGGTTCTCTGCGGAAATCCTGCATTGATGAAGCTTTATGGAGTTGATCTGAGTGCATATGATAATGCAGATTACGGCACCGAGGTACTGCTGGCGGCAGACGGTGTGCTGGAAGGATATATTATTATCGCAGACGTGATCAAAGATGACGCGAAGGCATCAGTACGCAGAATGAAGGAGCAGGGGCTTTCTACGGCTATGCTGACCGGAGACGTGGGGCAAAGTGCAGAGGCCGCAGCAAAGGAAGCAGGTATTGACGAGGTGCACGCGCAGCTTCTTCCGCAGGAAAAGCTGGAGAAGCTTGAGGATATCAGAAGAAGGCACGGAGCGGTAATGTTTGTCGGAGACGGAATCAATGATGCGCCGGTACTGGCGGGAGCAGATGTGGGAGCGGCGATGGGAAGCGGCGCAGACGCGGCGATTGAGGCGGCGGACATTGTGTTTATGGCCTCAGCGGTACAGGCGATACCGGATTCTATAGAGATAGCCAGATCAACGGGAAGAATTGCAATGCAGAATGTAGTATTCGCGCTTTTTATTAAGCTTGTAGTTATGCTTCTGGGATTTTTTGGTTATGCTAATATGTGGCTGGCAGTATTTGCAGATACGGGAGTAGCGATGCTTTGTGTACTTAATTCCGTACGGATTCTGTGGAAGAGATAAAGAAGCAGAACATTAATAAAAAGTTACAAAAGTATTAATTTTGGTTGCGTTTATGCCAAATGGTTGAAATTGCCTTCTCCATTTGGCATAATTATTAGATAAGCAGCTGTTCATATATTATGAAAGGACGGAATATATGAAAAAAAATGAAGCGGAATGCTGTGATGTAATATGTATTCATAGTGACAGAGTGGAAAAGGTCAGGGAAAATATGCCGGAGGACAGCCTTTTAATTGAACTGGCTGATTTTTACAAGGTTTTCGGAGATGCCACGAGGATACGGATACTCTGCGTGCTTTTAGAATCGGAGATGTGTGTCTGTGATCTTGCGGAGGTGCTTGCAATGACCCAGTCGGCGATCTCACATCAGCTAAGAGTATTAAAGCAGATGAAGCTGGTAAAGAACCGAAGGGAAGGAAAGACGGTATTTTATTCTCTTGCGGACGGACATATCCAGTCGATCATCAGTCAGGGGATGGAGCATATTACAGAGTAACGTTCATATAATTTCATTAAAGGAAATCAGCGATGGCAAAGCAATTGAAACGACGGTGTATTATTTATGGAATAGGGATATTTATGTATATATGCATGATTTCGGCAACCATGCAGTACACACTTGCGGACAGGCAGAAGTTTATTATGTATCTGGCGGCGTATCTGGTAACAGGCTTCGGAACCTTCGGGGCTCTGTGTGACAGATTGCTTATGAGAAAGCTGCCGTTTGATTATCTGATGATCATACTGGCGACGGCAGGTGCGCTTGGCGTGGGACGATATATGGAGGGTGTCTTTGTCATGGCTCTTTTTGAGTTTGGAATGATCGTCGAAGCTATTTCTACGCACAGAACCAGGCGTTCTATTGCGGAGATGATAGATATCCGTCCGGCATATGCGGTTCGCAAAAGCGAAGAGAAGGAGATTCAGGTCGACCCGTCAGAGCTTATGCTGGATGATATTATAGTGATAAGGCCGGGAGAACGGATTCCGGTGGATGCGGTGATCACCTTCGGGAAAACAACGGTCGATACGAAGGCGCTTACGGGAGAGGCGCGCCCTAAGACGGTAGGGAAAGAAGATAAGATATACAGCGGATGCATCAACTTAAGCGGAATGATCGAGGCGCGTGTAGTGGAGCTTTATAAGGATTCTACAGTGTCAAGAGTCATGAAACTTGTGGAGGATGCCCAGAATAATAAAGCGGGCAGCGAAGCATTTATCACGAAGTTCACAAGAATCTATACGCCGGTTATGTTTATCTGCGCTCTTTTAGTTATGCTTGTGCCGCCGGTTACATTTTCGTACGGAAATTGGGATATGTGGATATATCGGGGACTTATCTTTATGATCGTGGCATGTCCGTGCGGGCTTGTGCTGTCTGTCCCGGTTGCCTTTTTAGGCGGGATTGCCTCTGCAGCACGGCAGGGGATCGTCGTCAAGGGCGGCAATTATCTCGAGGATCTCGCAAAAGCAGATACCTTTGTGTTTGATAAGACCGGAACATTGACCGAGGGTGTATTTAAGGTTGAAGAGGTAAGGGCAATGGGAATGAGCCGGGACGAGCTTCTGTGTATGGTTGCCCATGTGGAGTGTTATTCTAACCACCCGATCGCGCAGTCGCTTATCGAGGCGTACGGCGGGGTGATCGATGAGTCTAAGGTGTATGCGATGAGTGAGATGCCGGGATTCGGCATCAGTGCGACTTATGAAGGGAAACGGGTACATGTAGGCAATTATAAAATGATGGAAAAGAAGCAGGTTTATGCGGATAGAATGGATGCGGAAGGGACGGTCGTATATGTCGGCGTGGACAAATGGTATGCAGGGTGTATCGTGATCAGAGATACGGTCAGGGAGCAGGCTAAGGAAACGCTTTCCTGCCTTAAGGATAAGTACAGGGCGGTGCTTGTCATGCTTACCGGAGACGCGGAGGAGTCGGCTCTTCCGGTAGCAAGAGAGCTTGATATGGACTATGCATACACGAATCTGATGCCGGAGGATAAGCTTGAGCAGCTGGAGGATTTCCTGTTTGTCCAGGATGATACGGAGCGGCTGGTCTGTATCGGAGACGGCATTAATGATGCCCCGGTGCTTGCCCGTGCGGATGTAGGAATTGCAATGGGGAATCTGGGGGCGGCCGCGGCTGTGGAGGCGGCGGATATTATTCTGATGGAGGATGAGCTTCCGAAGATTCTTGATGCGATTCATATTGCGAGGGAGACACTGAAGGTCGTAAGCCAGAACATTTCCTTTGCATTATTTGTAAAGCTTCTTGTTCTGCTCTGTACGATCGTCGGATATTTTGGAATGTGGGAAGCGATCCTTGTAGAGGTCATAGTAATGATTGTCGCGATCATGAACGCTACATGGGTGATCAAATATGCGGCATAGGAGGGATATATGAAGCGTATTTCACGGATAATTACGGTTTTATTAATGTGCATACTGCTTGCCGGATGTGCAGGACGTGAATATAAAGAAGGCATGGAAAGCCTGGAAAATGATAAATATGAGGAGGCGGTAAGCCATCTGGAAAAGGCGGTCGAAAAAGAAGAAAATATGGGAGATTCCTACAGGGGAATCGGAATTGCAAAATGGGAGCTGGAGGACTATGCCGGAGCGCTTGAGGCGTTTGAGTCTGCGCTTGAAAACGGGGCGGCAGAGACCGCTGCCATATATAATTTGATGGGTGCATGCTCGCTTAAGCTTGAGGATCCGTCCTCGGCAATCTCATATTATGAAAAAGGGCTTGCGCAGGGAGATTGTACGGATGAGATGGTGCAGGAGATGAAATTTAATGTCATTGCCGCGTATGAAAAGCTGAAGGATTGGGAGAGTGCGAAGGCAAAGCTTTCCGAATATACGGCGGAGTATCCCGAGGACGGGCAGGCGGCGAAGGAAGCAGAGTTTTTGGAGACAAGATAACGAAGGAGATTTATGATAGAGTTAAATAAGGAGACGGAGAGAGTGATTCTTGTGGGGGTGAATACCGCCGGACAGGAGGAGGCGGAGGCATCTCTAAGGGAGCTCTCGGAGCTTGCCGATACGGCAGGAGCTCTTAGTGTAGGAACGGTTATACAGTCACGGGATCAGATCCATCCGGCAACCTATGTAGGAAAAGGGAAGGTGGAGGAGATTAAGGAGCTGCTGTGGGAGACAGAGGCTTCGGGGATTATCTGTGACGACGAGCTGTCCCCCGTGCAGATGAAGAATCTTCAGGACGAGCTGGATGTAAAGGTGATGGACCGCACGCTGGTAATTCTCGACATCTTTGCGTCGAGAGCTTCTACAAATGAAGGAAAAATACAGGTGGAATTAGCCCAGCTTAAGTATCGCCAGACAAGGCTTACAGGTTTTGGTACTGCCATGTCAAGACTGGGCGGAGGTATCGGGACAAGAGGTCCCGGTGAGAAAAAGCTTGAGGTGGACCGGCGGCTTATTAAGAGCCGGATTGCGGTTTTGAACCGGGAGCTTAAGGATGTAAAGCGTCACCGGGAGGTTACGAGGGAGAGGAGGAGCAAGAGTCATATTCCGGTCGCGGCGATCGTGGGATATACTAATGCAGGAAAATCTACGCTTCTTAATACGCTTACCGGGGCGGGGATTCTGGCAGAGAACAAGCTGTTTGCAACTCTGGATCCTACTACAAGGAATCTAAAGCTTCCCGGCGGACAGGAAATTCTTCTTACGGATACCGTAGGCTTTATTAAGAAGCTTCCCCATCATCTGATCGACGCATTCCGCAGTACTCTTGAGGAAGCAAAGTATGCTGATTTTATTCTTCATGTAGTTGATATGTCGAATCCGCAGATGGATATTCAGATGTATACCGTGTATGAGACGCTGGACAATCTCGGTGTAAGGGATAAGCCGGTCATTACTGTTTTTAATAAGCAGGATAAAGCAGAGGAAGCGCCGGTTATCCGGGACTTTCGTGCGGATTTTACCGTAAAGCTGTCCGCAAAGACCGGAGAGGGTACAGAAGAGCTTTTAGAGACGCTGGAGGCGGTGCTCAGGCAGCAGAAGGTTCTTATAGAGGCGGTGTATCCATACAGTGAGGTCTCAAAGCTTCAGCTGATCCGGAAATTCGGAGAGCTTGCGGAGGAGGAGTACAGAGAGGACGGGGTTTTCGTAAGAGGCTATGTTCCGGCAGATATCTATGAGAGAGTAAGAGTATCCCGGGGAGATTCGCCAAACAACCCCTTATAAGCTCTGGAAAAGGTAGAATAATCCTTATAACCGCAGGAAAAACAGGCTTCCTTGCCGGGAATGCCTGATAATATGAGCTCTTTGGCGAGCAGGAGTCGCTTCTGGGAGATGTATCCCCCGATAGTATAGCCGGTTTCCTGCTTGAATTGTCTCATCATATAATACTTGCTGATATAAAATTTGTCTGCAAGAGTATCGATGTCTAAATTACCGGACAGATTGTCATTGATATACTGGAGCAGGGGAAGCATTCTGGAATTTTGATTGTCCGTGTCAATGAATTCCAGCCGGTTTTTTATGGCCGCCCGGTTCAGATGGATCATAAATTCCAGAAACAGTACCTGCCGGTACAGCTCCGAGGCGTACCCGTCATCGGAAAAGGAATGCTCAAGCCTTGTGATCGAGCGGAAGAGGGAGCTTTTTTCAAGGGAAGGAATGCGAAGCACATTGGAGTGCTCCGACTCTGCCTTCTGAAAGCAATAGCTCAAGTCGTAATCGTCAGTTTTATAATCATTCATAAAGCCGGGGGATATGTATACGATGATCCGCTCGTAAGTCTGCGTGTTGTCTGCGCTGAGTCTGTGAATATCATTATGCTTTACAAGTACAATGTCATAAGGGCACAGCTCGTAGGATTTCCCCTCGATCATATAGGAGACACGGCCCTTGATAAAGATCGTGATCTTGTCAAAGTCATGATAGTGATATTCTATCTCACGGGTTTCACGGTCCGTCAGATGAAACAGCCGGAATTCGCTGTTCAGGTACCCTTTTTTCATATATTCTTCCATTATGAATTCTCCTTTAAAGGTCCGGTGTCAGACCGTTCTTGTTCCGAAAACGGAATATATACATTTATCATAGAGTAAAAAAGCATTATTTGCAATATAATAAGCAGTATTTCACCTTGAAATGATAAAAAATGCTTGCTATGATGTAAAAAACAGGGAAATGTTATATATACGGAGGTATGTAGTATGAAGGTAGTATTGGAGCGTTACCACGGACTTGGCAATGATTATGTTGTGTTTGACCCGAATAAAAATGAGCTGGAGCTTACACCGGAGAATGTAAAGATGATCTGTGACCGCAACGCCGGCCTTGGCTCTGACGGCGTGCTGGAGGGTCCGGTCATGAAGGAGAACGGAATGTATGTCAAGGTATGGAATCCGGACGGAAGCGAGTCTGAGACAAGCGGAAACGGAGTACGTATTTTTGCAAAATATTTGAAGGATGCAGGCTATGTCCAGAAGAAAAATTTTAAATTGTATACAGGAAACGGTCCGGTGGAGGTTACATTTTTAAATGAAGACGGAAGCCGCCTCCGCGTATCTATGGGAAAGCTTTCCTTCTGGAGCGACGATATTCCGGTGACCGGCGACAGACGAGAGGTGATCAACGAGGATATGGTATTCGGAAGAACGCTTTATCCGGTAACCTGTGTGAATATCGGAAATCCTCACTGTGTCATTCCGATGCGGGAGATTTCCAGGCATCTTGTATGTAAGATCGGAGATTATGCAGAGCTTGCAAGGTATTTTCCTAACCGGATCAATACACAGATCATGAAGGTTGTAGATAAGGAGCACCTTGCAATCGAGATCTACGAAAGAGGAGCGGGCTATACACTGGCATCCGGAACCGGCGCCTGCGCGGCAGCCGGCGTGGCTTATAAGCTTGGCATGACAAATAATAAGGTGATCGTCCATATGCCGGGCGGAGATCTCCAGGTAGAGGTAGAGGATGACTGGAATGTGTATATGACGGGCGACGTATTCTATGTGGCGAAGATTACGCTCAGTAATGAATTTGCGGAGAAGCTGCGGAGTCTGTAAAATGTATAGAGCGTTACTATTCACGGCCAGGAATGCGCTGAACTGCGCATTCCGTAAGAAAATGATTCAGGAGTGAGGGGCGATTTTTGCGTAGCAAAATTTTAAATATCGCCCTGAATTGTTGCTATGAGTGGCCTTCAAGGCCGTGAATAGTAACTATAGAGCAGTGTTGCGAATAACGCTGCTCTTTTTGTTCTGAAACTTATAGGGTTTTGTGTTATATTATAGATATGCGGAAAAAGTCATTGATACAAGGAGGACTGATATAATGAGAAGAAAAGAACGAGAAGTGACGGATAAGAACAGACTAAGGGAAATCATTGAATCATGCCATCGTATAAGGGTCGGCTTTATCGATAATGGGCATGTATACATTGTCCCGGTGAATTTTGGCTGCGTATATGAGGATGAGAAGTACACCTTCTATTTCCACAGTGCAAAAGAAGGGAGGAAGATGACGCTCATTAAAGAAAACCCAACAGTCGGATTCGAGATGGATACGGGCTATGAGCTGAAAACAGCGGGTGCGGCGTGCGCTCATTCCGCCTATTTTCAGAGTGTCATCGGTGAAGGAAAGATCAGTGTGGTAGAGGACACGGAAGAGAAGAAGAAAGGGCTTCGCATGGTTATGGAGCATGAGACCGGAAACGGAGACTGGGAATTTCAGGATAAGATGGTTCAGGCAGTCTGTGTATGGAAGATTACGGTAAGTGAGATTACGGGGAAAGAACAGGTACATAATCAATAACCGCCCAGCCCCTACAGGCTGAGCAGATAATCAATCGCGCGGAGCAGAACGTCCTTTTGTTCAGGAAGCATGCCTCGGATCGTGTATTTATCGAGGACTGTCGTGTCTTCGAACAGGCAGTCGGAGACAGAGAGATTTTGAATAAGAAGGCGCTCTTCCTTTAGTATCTGCTCCGGGGTCATCATATCAAAGTTTCCGGCCAGGGCTTCCTTGTAAAGAGGAGTATCCTCCCACAGCTTGAGCTTCAGGCACCAGATATTGCGCGGGTGTACTTTGTTTAACATCCGTGCTGTTTCAACCGCATTCATATAGGAGAAGCGCTGCCCGCCAAGTCCGGGAATCACAGTCAGATAATAGGAGATACCGGCTCCGTCAAGGCGCAGGAGCGCATCTATCGTCTGGGCGGAGGTGATTCCCTTTTTTCTTTCCGCCAGAATCGGATCGCTGCCGCTTTCTACACCGATGTGGAGCGCTTCGACTCCCTTCTTACGGAGAAGCGCAAGCTCGTCATCCGTTTTTCTCAAAATGTCTCCAATAAATCAGTATCACCCATTTCCATAGCAACCTCTCCATACTCCTGCGGAT
>CAQNVT010000243.1 GCA_948844705.1 uncultured Dorea sp. | reverse complement strand
TGCGACACCGGCGCAGCAAGAGCGATATGCCCCATACGCTCACGGCGCACGCTTGACTTTGTAACCTCTACGCCGCAGCGGTCGCATACGACACCTTTGTAGCGTATCTTCTTATATTTACCGCAGTGGCACTCCCAGTCCTTGCTCGGTCCAAAGATCCTTTCACAGAAGAGACCGTCCTTTTCCGGCTTTAACGTTCTGTAGTTAATGGTCTCCGGCTTGGTAACCTCGCCCCTTGACCACTCGAGAATTTTTTCGGGTGATGCCAAACCGATCTTGATCGCATCAAAGGTCATTGGCTGATATGATTGTTCCCTGTTATTTTCTGGCATACTGGCACCCCTTCCTAATAATCAATGTCTGATAAATCATCTTCAAAATCGTCTGCTTCCTCAAACTCTATCTCGTAATCCTCATCAGGCTCTTCTTCTATATCTATGAGTTCCTCTCCCTGGAACTCCTGCTCTGTATATCCCTGCCTGCCGAAATCATCCTCCTGCTGATACTTCCTGTCTCCCTCGATCAGTGAGCGGAAGTCCGTCTCACCCATATCCACAGTCTCCATGATCTCAACCTCGGTATTGTCGTCACGCAGCACGCGCACATCGAGTCCCAGTGACTGAAGCTCCTTTAAAAGCACCTTAAAGGACTCCGGAATACCCGGCTCCGGAACATTCTCTCCCTTGATGATCGCCTCGTAGGTCTTCACACGCCCTACAACGTCGTCGGATTTTACCGTCAGGATCTCCTGCAATGTGTAGGACGCGCCGTAAGCCTCCAGCGCCCATACCTCCATCTCACCGAAACGCTGTCCGCCGAACTGTGCCTTACCGCCTAACGGCTGCTGTGTTACCAGTGAGTAAGGACCGGTGGAACGCGCATGAATCTTATCGTCAACCAGATGATGGAGCTTAAGATAATGCATGTGTCCGATGGTTACCGGGCTGTCAAAATATTCTCCCGTTCTTCCGTCGCGGAGGCGGACCTTGCCGTCTCTGGAAATCGGCACACCCTTCCAGAGCTTCCTGTGCTCTCTGTTCTCCGACAGATACTCAAGAACCTCCGGAAGCAGCTCTTCCTTATGCTTACTCTCAAACTCTTCCCAGCTTAAATTTACATAATCATTCGCCAGATCGAGGGTATCCATGATGTCGTCCTCGTTGGCTCCGTCAAATACAGGTGTTGCAATGTTAAAGCCCAGCGCCTTTGCCGCAAGCGACAGATGAATCTCCAGCACCTGACCGATATTCATACGCGAAGGCACGCCCAGCGGATTCAGTACGATGTCGAGAGGACGTCCGTTGGGAAGGAACGGCATATCCTCAACCGGAAGCACACGGGATACAACACCCTTGTTACCGTGACGTCCTGCCATCTTATCGCCCACGGATATCTTCCTCTTCTGGGCAATATAGATACGCACGGACTGGTTCACTCCCGGAGACAGCTCGTCGCCGTTGTCTCTCGTAAATACCTTCGCATCTACAACAATACCATATTCACCGTGAGGCACCTTAAGAGAGGTATCCCTTACTTCCCGCGCCTTCTCGCCGAAGATCGCACGGAGAAGCCTCTCCTCCGCTGTAAGCTCGGTCTCTCCCTTCGGAGTAACCTTTCCTACCAGGATATCCCCGGCGCGGACCTCGGCGCCGATGCGGATGATTCCTCTCTCGTCAAGATTCTTAAGCGCATCATCGCCCACACCCGGAATATCACGGGTGATCTCCTCGGGTCCAAGCTTCGTATCGCGGGCCTCGGCCTCGTATTCCTCAATGTGCACGGACGTATATACATCGTCCTGCACCAGTCTCTCGCTTAAGAGCACCGCATCCTCGTAGTTGTAGCCCTCCCATGTCATGAATCCGATCAGCGGATTTTTGCCGAGAGCCATCTCGCCGTTGGAGGTGGACGGACCGTCCGCGATCACCTCCCCTGCCTCTACCCTGTCGCCCTTCATTACGATCGGCCTCTGGTTATAGCAGTTGCTCTGGTTGCTTCTTAAAAACTTTGTCAGCTTGTATCTTCTTAAATTTCCGTCGTCCTTACGGATCGTAATCTCTTTGGATGTAGCGCGCTCTACCACGCCGCCTTCCTCTGCTACAACGCATACGCCGGAATCGACTGCCGCCTTCTCCTCCATACCGGTTCCGACAACCGGAGCTTCGGTCATAAGAAGCGGCACCGCCTGACGCTGCATGTTCGAGCCCATCAGCGCGCGGTTCGCATCGTCGTTCTCAAGGAACGGGATCAGGGCCGTAGCCACGGAGAACACCATCTTAGGAGAAACGTCCATGTAATCGAACATCTTTCTCTCATACTCCTGCGTCTCCTCGCGGTAACGTCCGGATACATTTTTACGGACAAAATGCCCGTCCGCATCCAGCGCCTCGTTCGCCTGTGCCACGTGGTAATTGTCCTCTTCGTCCGCCGTCATATACACAACCTCGTCCGTAACCCTTGGATTTGCCGGATCAGAATGATCGATCTTGCGGTACGGAGCCTCCACGAAGCCATACTGATTGATCCTTGCATAGCATGCCAGCGAGTTGATCAGACCGATATTCGGACCTTCAGGGGTCTCGATCGGGCACATTCTTCCATAGTGGGAATAATGGACGTCACGCACCTCAAATCCCGCACGGTCTCTGGAAAGGCCGCCGGGTCCGAGGGCTGACAGACGTCTCTTGTGCGTCAGCTCTCCGAGAGGATTGTTCTGGTCCATAAACTGTGACAGCTGGGAGGAACCGAAGAATTCCTTCACTGCAGCCGTCACCGGCTTGATATTTATAAGGGACTGAGGGGAAATTCCCTCAAGATCCTGCGTTGTCATTCTTTCTCTTACTACTCTTTCCAGTCTGGAAAGGCCGATCCTGTACTGGTTCTGCAGAAGCTCGCCGACCGCACGAATCCGTCTGTTTCCGAGGTGGTCGATATCGTCGTCATTTCCCATGCCGTATTCCAGATGGATGTTATAATTGATAGACGCAAGGATATCCTCTTTGGTAATATGCTTCGGAATCAGGTCATGGATATCTCTTCGGATCGCATCCTTGAGCTCGTCAATATCCCCTGCCGTCTCTTCCAGAAGACCTGCAAGCACCGGATAATATACAAGCTCCGTAACCCCTACCTCCTTCGGATCAATATCCACAATGGAGGTGATATCCACCATCATACTGGAGAGAACCTTAATATTGCGCTCCTCCTCCGGCCTGCTGATCCATACGGCAGGAACCGCCGCATTCTGGATCTGGTCTGCCAGCTCTCTTGTAACCTTTGTGCCGGCCTCCGCGATCATCTCTCCCGTAACCGCGCTCACAACATCCTCCGCAAGAATCTGTCCCGCGATACGGTTTCTCAAGAGAAGCTTCTTATTAAATTTATAACGTCCGACCTTCGCAAGGTCATAACGCCTCGGGTCGAAGAACATGCTCATAATCAGGCTCTCCGCGCTGTCGACCGCAAGCGGCTCGCCCGGACGTATCTTCTTATATAATTCAAGAAGACCCTCCTGATAATTGGTGGCGGCATCCTTTTCGAAGCTCGCCATAATCTTCGGCTCCTCGCCGAACAGTTCTACAATCTCGGGATTCGTGCCGATTCCAAGCGCACGGATCAGAACCGT
>CAQNVT010000242.1 GCA_948844705.1 uncultured Dorea sp. | reverse complement strand
ATTGAAGGGGTATCATCATTATTCATATATTCAATTAAAGCTGTAAGGGCACTCTTGATTGCAGTTTCCGTGGTTGGCGGTCGATCACACGGTCCGTAAGCACTGCGTTTTCCGATGCTTTACCCTCCCTTTTGTTAAAACCACCCGGGATCTTTCCCACCGAGTAAAGCCTCTCATTATACTCTACGCTTAACGGAAAGAAATCAATTCCCTCCCTTGGCTTTTCTGACGCCGTAGCGGTACACAGCACCGTCGTATCCCCGTAATGCATCAGCACTGCACCGTTCGCCTGCTTCGCAACTCTGTCCACGTCCACGCGCAGAGTCCTTCCGGCTAATTCCATCTCAAACTTCTTATACATAAATCTTCTCCTTTTCCTGTTACATATTTAGTATCCGCATGTGCGGCAGGACTGCCCGGCCGGAATTATCCGAAACTACTGAAATATGTATTTTCACATCTGCGCCTGCAAATACACATTTCAGTGGTCTCGGCTGTAATCCTCCCGCCCGCAATCTTATACATTATAGCACACCTGCTCTGAATATACCACAGGAATTTTTTAATAAAAGAAAACTGTGCCCTTTCTGCCGTTTATACTGCCTTAATATGCGATATCCCGTATTGTTTTTCCTGCAAGGAATTCATTGACCGAGCTCACCTTTGCCTTATCATAGGCGTAAAATGTCATCTGCGCCTTCCCCGGATTATGATAAACCTTCCAGTATCCGCTAAACAGACTGTTACGCCCCTCCTCTCTGATAAAGCACATGACGTCCTCGATCGGATAATCCAGAAATGCCCCGATCTCATGAGGAAAGCCGATGCCCTTCCCGGAATACCGGCAGACCCTCATCGCAAGCCTCGACAGCACTGCCTCCATATCCTTCGTCCGGTATCCGCAGCCTTCAAGGAAACCACACACATCCTCTCTTTCCAGATATCTCCTGAACTCCTCCCCGCGGTAAAACAATACCAGACATTTATTATCACGCTCTGATAAAATCCGGTATTCAATCCGGGTTCCCTCCAGAACACTCCCAAGCTCCTTACAGGCGCCGCTCCCAAGATTGATAATGCACGCGACCTTAAGTCCCTTTAAAAAGGGAGCGCACTGAAGAATAATCTGAAACTGCAGACGTTTCCTTAAATCCCTGCTGGAAAACATATAAGATACGACTTCGACCGGCATAAATACCTCTCCTTATTTTGATATTGATTATCATTTGCATTTAAAGCATACCATATAAGACTTTAAGGTGCAACCTGATAATTGATATCATTTTCTCATTAATAGAAAAATATTCCTAGGCCCCATTGGAAACTTCTGTTCGGCACACATTCAAAAAATTCGAAGGGATTACTCCCTCCGAATTTCGTAAAAGCAGCTTAAGGCTCATCAATATTATAAAGCACTCTGTTCAACATCTTCTCGAGCGCTCCGATTTCTTTCTTTGTCATCCCAAGAGTCAGCATCTTATCGATCTTCTTCCTGTCCGTCTCCATACGCTTTCTTATATCGTAGGCTTTCTCCGTCAGGTAAATATTCTTGCACCGCTTATCCTTGTTACTGGGCACCACCAGGATAAAGCCCTTCTCATCCAGCCTCTTTAACAGTCCCGTGACCGTCGGATTTCTTAAGCTAAGTGCCTTCTCGATATCCCGCTGGGTAACCTCCTCCTTGCTGCTCTCAAAGAGATAATCCAGCACCGCACACTGCGATGCGGTGATCCCCAGTGTACGCAGACGGCTGTTAAACTCTTTTTCATACACATTATTTATCTGTTTAAACATAAAACCTATCGTCATCCGTTCCCGCATACACTCATCTCCCGATCCCTGCTTTTCTGCACTCTGCCGTCCGCGTTATCTTCCTGCCCTGCTCTTTATAAGACCTGTCAGATTCGCCCTTGAAAGAAGCCTCGCCGTCGCATAGAACAATATACTGTCGATCGGCAGCATAATAAGCTGCTTAACAGCCCTTGCCGGAAGCAGCGCAAAAAACGCATCGCCGTACAGCAAGGTCAGCCAGTATGTGTTCAGCAGAAGATTGACGCTGGCGGTCACAACACTATTTGCAGCAAGCACCCGCTTAAAGCTTAGCGGCCGCTTGTAAAGAATCGTTCCGTAAATGATTCCGCCGGCCATCGCACTGACCGTAAATCCCGGGAAGAATCCTCCGATCGGCTTTATGATATAGGAAATAAGATCCGACAATCCTCCTACCATACATCCGATCACCGGGCCGAACAGCATACCGGTAAGCTCCTTTGAAATCGAATCGAAACCGATTCTAATGTACTCGGTAAGCTGCAGTCTGTAAAATCCGAGCACTACCGTGATCGCAAGCAGCATTGCCGCCGCAGTCATTGTCCTTAAATCCTTCAACTCCTGAAAGGATTCCGTGAAGCTTGTCTTAATTTTCTTCATAAAAAATACCTCCTTTGCAGTAGTCCTTAAAGCTACGCATAGAGGTACCCTGTCATTACTGTTCACACCCTGTCCGTCTATGTGTAGCAGCGGGATGCGGAATATGCACCGCGGTATCCTCCGATACTCTTCGTCCGCCCGGCAACTCCCCGTCCGGCCGGCACTTAACGCACATATTCCTACTCTGCTTTGTCTTTATTATTTTGTACCGAAATCATTCTAACACAGTTTTCTCTTAAGGGCAACCAGAACCTCATTTTATGAGCCGAAGCTCCCGGACCGCAAATCCGATCGCGACAAGCGCCGCCGCACCGTCGGCAATCGGACCGGCATACATCACCCCGTCGATTCCCATAAAAACCGGGAAAATAAGAATCAGCACTATCAATAAACCAGAACAAATAGTATTCAATGACATCAACAATCAAAATGCACAT
>CAQNVT010000241.1 GCA_948844705.1 uncultured Dorea sp. | reverse complement strand
TCTACTGTAATCACTTTGGATACCAACGGTCTCGGTCTGTCCGGAGGAATCGGTGGTAAGCTGTTCCAGCTGGTTTTCCGGCACTCCGGTATAAGAGATGGATATTGTGGCGTCGGTTACCGGGAAATTGTTTACTTCCGAGGTTACCTGAATTTTTAGCTGTCCTTTATCAGGATTGTCTGTTTGAAAGGCATGGATATAGTCCATAATTCGTACCTCATAAAAGCTGTGTTGCTATTAGCATATGAATAAATACAGAAAATGTTCTGTTTTGTGCAGATCAAATACAAGGAAGGGAAGCCGTATGAGAAGAAGAAAAAAATCAGGATGTCTGCAGGTGATTCTGGCATTGTTAGTTTCTATGTTTTTTATATGTCTTGGGCTCGTTATTGCCGGCACGTTTCTCTCAAAAGAGATAAATATCGAGGAGCAGGTAAGGGAAAGACTCACACAAAAGGAGGAGATCCCCTATCAGCAGGTGGAGGATACCGGGGAGGAGACTGTCCGGAAATACTATTTTGAACAGCTTGACGAGGAGGAACAGATGGTTTATCTGGAAATTCTGCAGGGAATCAGGGATAACACCGGAGAGATCTACGTACACTGTGGGGATGCAAAGCATACCAATGCATTGTTCCAGGACGTGCTTAAGGATTATCCGGATATTTTCTGGTGCGACGGAACAACTACCGCCACTGCCTATGGCGGTGATGAAGAATATACTGTGCTGGAACCGGTGTATACGTATGATATGGAGGAAAGGGAGAGGAGACAGGCGGAGATAGATATGGCGGTATCAGAATGCCTGGCGGGAATCGACCATGCAGCCTCGGATTATGAGAAGATACTATACATTTATGACTATATCGTAGATACCGTTGATTATGATCTGGAATCGGAGGATAATCAGAATATCTACAGTGTTTTTGCGAATCATCGCTCTGTATGTGCAGGGTATTCCAAGGCGGCGCAGTATCTTTTGGAGCGGCTTGATGTTTTTTGCACTTATGTGACAGGAATCACAGAGAGCGGACAGAGCCATGCATGGAATCTTGTGATCTGTGACGGGGATTATTATTATGTAGATACTACCTGGGGGGATCCGGTGTTTCAGGAGCAGGAGGGTGAAGAGGCTCAGAAGGGCGTTGATTATGTAAGCTATGATTATATGTGCTGCAATGATGAAGAGCTGTTTCGCACGCATACGCCGGACGCGGACCTCGTGCTTCCTGCATGTACAAAAATGGATCGCAACTATTATGTAGTAAACGGGATGTATTATGAACAGTATAACAGCGAAGAAGCTCTTAAGGTCATGAATGATATTATATCCGGACAGGGTAATCCGGTTGTGCTTAAGTATGCAAATGCCGAGGTATATTCCCAGGCACACGGGGATATTTTTGAAAATGTGATTCACCGCGCGGCGCAGAATCTGGCACAGTGGTACGGGCTGTCGCAGGTAAAATACAGCTATATTGATGATGACAGATTAAATAAAATCGTCATTTACTGGGAATATAGTGAGTAATATGTTAAAACAATTGATGACTATGAAGGGAATGCTTACAACCACATTTTTAGTCCTGCTTGCAGGTGCGGCTTATGTAGATGTTCGGAAGAGAAAGATACCGGATCTGTTTGTCGTCGGTATTTTTCTTACGGCATTGGCAGGCATGCTTTGCCTGGAAACGCCGGGTATTTTCCAAAGAGCAGCCGGGACGCTTGCGGTCAGTGTACCGATGCTTCTGATATCTTTGTATGCCCCGGGCGCCTTTGGCGGCGGTGATATCAAGCTTATGGCGGCATGCGGGATGTTTCTTGGAGCGGAGGATATTTTCTATTCCTTTTTTTATGCGCTTGTTCTCGGTGGGCTCTATGGCCTGTATCTTATTTTCTATAAAAATAAATCCGGAAAAACAGAATTTGCGTTCGGTCCATTTTTAGCTGCCGGCATCCTTTTGCGACTCATTTTTCGGGGTTTTTTCTGTTGAAAAATAAAAACAACTGTAGTATAATTTCTACAATTTGGGTTACGGCTCAGTATTTTTGGTAAGGAAAGGGTGGCAGGATGAAAGCATTTCTTATTCTGGAGGACGGAACGGTCTTTTCGGGAACCAGCATCGGTTCGGCGAGGGACATGATTAGCGAGATCGTATTTAACACATCAATGACGGGGTATCTGGAGGTGCTGACAGACCCATCCTATGCGGGACAGGCTGTTGTGATGACCTATCCTCTGATCGGGAATTACGGGGTTACGCCCGATATGGAATCGAAAAAGGCGTGGCCGGACGGATATATTGTAAGGGAGCTTTCCCGTGCGGCAAGTAATTTTCGAAGTGAGGGGGAATTAAATGATTTTCTGATCGCACAGGACATTCCGGGAATCGCAGGCATTGATACGCGGGCGCTTACAAAGCTTTTGCGAGAAAAGGGTACGATGAACGGAATGATCACGACGAATATAAACTACCGTCCGGACGAGATTCTCCCGAAGCTTCGGGCGTATACCGTCGGTGATGCCGTAAAGAGGGTAACCTGTGAGGAGACATATATATTAAAAGGAAACGGACCGAAGGTCGCACTTATGGACTTTGGTGCGAAAAATAACATTGCAAGATCTTTAAATCGAAGGGACTGCGAAGTCACTGTCTATCCGGCAGATACGGCTGCCGAGGAGATCATCCGGCAAAAGCCGGACGGTATCATGCTTTCTAACGGGCCTGGTGATCCGGAAAGCTGCACATCTATTATTGAGGAAATCAGAAAATTATCCGAAACGAATATTCCGATATTTGCAATTTGTCTGGGACATCAGCTGATGGCTCTTGCGCATGGCGCGAAAACATACAAGCTGAAATACGGACATAGAGGCGGCAATCATCCGGTAAAGGATCTGATGACCGGAAGGGTTTATATTTCTTCGCAGAATCACGGATATGCGGTAGATTATGGCACGATGGATGAAGCGGTGGCAAAGGAGGCGTTTGTCAACGTAAATGACGGGACGAACGAAGGGCTCTCCTATGTGGGGAAAAATATTTTCACTGTGCAGTTCCATCCGGAGGCATGCCCCGGACCGCAGGATTCGGGTTACTTGTTTGACAGATTTCTGGATATGATGAAAGGAGCAAAATAATGCCGAAGAATAGTGAGATTAAAAAGGTACTTGTCATCGGCTCCGGCCCGATCGTGATCGGCCAGGCGGCGGAATTTGATTATGCGGGAACTCAGGCCTGCCGTTCACTGAAGGAGGAGGGGCTTGAGGTCGTGCTTCTTAACTCTAATCCGGCAACGATCATGACGGATAAGGATATCGCGGATAAGGTATATATCGAGCCCTTGACGGTGGAGGTCGTGGAGCAGCTTATTTTGAAGGAGAGGCCCGACAGCGTCCTTCCTACGCTGGGGGGGCAGGCGGCTCTTAATCTGGCGATGGAGCTTGAAGAGAGCGGGTTCCTTAAAAGGAACAATGTCCGGCTTATCGGTACAACGGCAGAGACGATTAAAAAAGCGGAGGACCGTCTGGAATTTAAATCTACGATGGAGAAGATCGGGGAGCCGTGTGCGGCCTCCCTTGTTGTGGAAAGCGTAGAGGACGGCGTGAAATTTGCCGAAAGCATCGGTTATCCGGTAGTGCTGCGCCCGGCGTATACGCTTGGCGGAAGCGGCGGCGGAATTGCCCATAACAGGCATCAGCTTATGGAGATTCTGGAAAACGGCCTGCGGCTTTCCCGTGTGGGACAGGTGCTTGTAGAGCGGTGCATTGCGGGCTGGAAGGAAATTGAGTATGAGGTTATGCGGGATGCACGCGGGAATTGCATTACCGTATGTAATATGGAAAATATTGACCCGGTAGGGGTGCATACGGGAGACAGTATCGTAGTGGCTCCGTCTCAGACACTGGGTGATAAGGAATATCAGATGCTTCGTTCGTCAGCGCTTAATATCATCAGTGAGCTTAATATTACCGGCGGCTGTAATGTGCAGTATGCGCTGCATCCGGAGACTTTTGAATACTGTGTGATCGAGGTAAATCCCCGTGTCAGCCGTTCCTCTGCCCTTGCCAGCAAGGCGACAGGGTATCCGATTGCCAAGGTTGCGGCCAAGATCGCTCTCGGCTATACGCTGGACGAGATAAAAAATGCGGTGACAAAGAAAACCTATGCAAGCTTCGAGCCTATGCTGGATTACTGTGTCGTAAAGATCCCGAGACTGCCCTTTGATAAGTTTATCAGTGCCAAACGGACGCTTACTACACAGATGAAGGCGACCGGAGAGGTTATGAGCATCTGCGATAATTTTGAGGGTGCGCTTATGAAGGCGATCCGTTCGCTGGAGCAGCATGTGGACTGCCTGCTGTCCTACGATTTTTCCCGGCTGTCAAAGGACGAATTGCTGGAGGGTTTGAAGCGTGTGGATGACCAGAGAATCTGGAAGATCGCGGAGGCGGTAAGAAGAGGCATTTCCTATGAGACGATCCATGAGATCACAAGGATTGATCTCTGGTTCATCGATAAGATCGCGGTGCTTGTGGAGATGGAGCAGGCTCTTAAGGCATGTGCGCCGAGAGTGGCGTCCGGAAGAGGCGGGATCGATAAGGAGCTGTTAAAGGAAGCGAAGCGTCTGGAATTTCCGGATAATGTCATTGCAAGGCTTACCGGACTCGGGGAGCGTAAGATTCATGATTTAAGACATGAATACGGTATCCGGGCGGCATATAAGATGGTAGATACCTGTGCGGCGGAATTTGCGGCGGAGACGCCTTATTACTATTCTGTTTTCGGAAGCGAGAATGAGGCGGAGAAGACGGAAGGCCGTAAGAAGGTTCTTGTGCTTGGCTCCGGTCCGATCCGTATCGGGCAGGGGATCGAATTTGATTTCTGTTCCGTACATTGTACATGGGCATTTGCAAAAGAAGGCTATGAGACGATTATTGTAAATAATAACCCTGAGACAGTGAGCACGGATTTTGATATTGCGGATAAGCTGTATTTTGAGCCGCTTACGCCGGAAGATGTAGAAAGCATCGTAGATATCGAAAGGCCAGACGGTGCGGTGGTGCAGTTCGGCGGCCAGACGGCGATCAAGCTTACGGAGGCTCTGATGAGGATGGGCGTTCCGATTCTTGGAACGAAGGCGGAGGATGTGGATGCTGCGGAGGACAGGGAGCTGTTTGACAGGATCCTGGAGGAATGTAAGATCCCGAGGCCGAAGGGAGATACCGTGTACACGGCAGAAGAGGCAAAGGAGGTGGCAAACCGCCTGGGCTACCCGGTGCTGGTAAGGCCGTCTTATGTCCTCGGCGGACAGGGCATGCAGATCGCCATTAATGACCATGACATCGATGAATTTATCGGAATCATTAACCGGATCGCACAGGACCATCCGATCCTGGTGGATAAATATCTGCAGGGCAAGGAGATCGAAGTGGATGCGGTATGTGACGGAGAGGAGATCCTGATTCCGGGAATTATGGAGCATATTGAACGTGCAGGCATCCATTCCGGAGACAGTATCTCGGTCTATCCGGCACAGAGCATCATGGAGAAGACCAAGAGGATAATTGAGGAATATACAAGGCGTCTTGCCCGTTCCCTTCATGTTATCGGACTGATCAATATCCAGTTCATTGTGTGCGGGGAGGACGTGTATGTGATCGAGGTGAATCCGCGTTCCAGCCGGACGGTGCCGTATATCAGCAAGGTAACCGGGATTCCGATCGTTCCTCTTGCCGCGAAGGTTATTATCGGTCATAAGATAAAAGAGCTTGGCTATACGCCGGGGCTTCAGCCGGAAGCGGATTATTTTGCAGTGAAGATGCCGGTGTTCTCCTTTGAGAAGATCCGGGATGCCGATATCAGCCTGGGTCCGGAGATGAAATCCACCGGAGAATGTCTGGGAATCGCAAAGACCTTTGACGAAGCGTTATATAAAGCATTTCTGGGCGCGGGGATCAGGCTTCCGAAATTCCGCAATATGATCCTTACCGTCCGTGACGAGGATAAGCCGGAGGCAGTGGAGATCGGCAGACGCTTTGCGAAGATCGGGTACCGTATCTTCGCAACGGAGGGGACGGCAAAAGCATTGAAGGACGGAGGAGTGAAGGCGATCGCGGTCAATAAGATCGAGCAGGAGACGCCGAATCTGATGGATCTGATCCTCGGCCATAAGATCGATCTTGTTATCGATACTCCGCCCCAGGGTGCGGAGCACGGAAAGGACGGATTTGTTATAAGAAGAAATGCGGTGGAGACCGGAGTGAATGTACTTACCGCCATCGATACGGCAGAGGCGCTTATCACCAGCCTTGAAAATACAGATATACAGAAGCTTACGCTGGTAAATATAGCGGAGATATAAGAGATATAAAAAGCAGGATAGAAACGCGAAAAGGGTGCGAAGAAGCCTATATAGCTGGAGATTAGTTTCTAGTGACAAGATGCCACCGAAGAAGCGTGCC
>CAQNVT010000240.1 GCA_948844705.1 uncultured Dorea sp. | reverse complement strand
CTACCGAATTATTTTTACTATTGTGCAAATATAATATCGATAATGTATAAAAATAGAATAATCAGTGCAAAAAAATGACCGGAGAGGATTCCATTGAAATACATTACGGCTGCCGCACAGAGCCCGGCGTACATGCCTATGCACAGGTAGCCAATTTTAAAACCGAATCCGACATGGATGTGGCGGATATGAAGCATTACCTGAACCGCTATCTCCCCATGGATATCGCGGTTACCGTTGTCCGTGAGGCCGCGACACGTTTTCACGCCCAGCTCGCCGCAACCGCCAAAACCTATGTATACCGTATGTCCATCACTGATGTTCCCAGTATCTTCGAACGCAAGCACACCTATCACTGCTTTAAGGTGCCGGACAAAAAAGCAATGCAGGAGGCGGCCGCACTACTCACCGGGAGCCATGATTTCAAAAATTTTTCCGACTCCAAAACCTCCAAATCCACCGTTCGGGAGATCTACGGCATAGATATCTACAGCAATGAGGAGGAAATGCAGATTCTTTTGGATGCCGACGATTTTCTCTACAATATGGCAAGGATCATTATCGGTACACTCTTAGATATCGGTCTCGGCGTCCGGAAAAAGGAAGACATTACCGGAATCTTTAACGGTACCCTGGAAGCCAGTGCGCCCTGCGACCCGAAAGGGCTGTATCTGCAGGAGATCTCATATTAGGGGACGGGGTATTTTTAAAATCTCCCTGTCCCCCTTGTAAAAGCTTGTCGGGGACAGGGAGATTTTAAAAATACCCCGTCCCCAAGATCTTCCTCCGCGTATCCTCATCCACGGCCTTCCTTAACTCCTGAAGATAGGGAAACTCCTTCGCCTGCTCCTGCCCGTAGGTAAGCTGAAGCTCGTATTCCAGCGGAAGCCAGGTCGATATAGGCGCTTCATTATGCTGGATCACCGCCTCCATCTTATCAAGGGCATGTACAAGCTTTGCCTCCGGAGTCACATTTTCCTCAAGCTCCTTAAACATAAGAAGAAGCTCTTCCTCATATTCCTCCGGAAGCATCGCTGCTGCCTGCCGAATCCCCTCTGCCTCCGCCTTTCTGTGCGAATCCTTTTTTTCAAAGCACGGGATATCTCCTGTCACTGCCTCACCGAGATCATGAAACAGACACAACTGAATGACCCGGCCGATATCAAGCTCCGGAAATTCATCCTTTACAAGCCATGCGAACATGCACAGCCGGCAGGTATGCTCCGCCACGCTTTCTCTTCTGCCGTCCGAAGTCCAGGAATGTCTCGTATTGCATTTAAGTTTTTCTGCCACGTGCATAAAATCAAGCAGCTCTCTTACATTCATTATAAAAACCTCTTATTCCTTAGCCGAATCCTCCGTTCCCGTAAGCGACGAAAATTTCTAGCCCTCCAGTATCTTTACATAAAATCTCCGGTTTCTCGGCCCGTCAAACTCACAGAAATACAGATCCTGCCAGATACCGAGAACCAGCTCTCCGCCGCTTAGGATCATTGTCTGGGACGGTCCGAAGCAGCTTGTCTTTATGTGAGCGTGAGAATTTCCCTCTGCATGAAGATATCCGGCATGCTCTGTAGGAAACACCTCTTCCATCTGCATCAGAATATCATGAACCACATCCGGATCCGCATTTTCATTAATAGTAAATCCCGCTGTCGTATGAGGAGAAAATACAACGACGATTCCGTCCTTTACCCCGCTTTTTTCAATATCCTCCCGCACTATATTCGTCACCTTGGACATCTGCTGTGAATTTCTTGTCGATATATGATGCTCATATAAATTCATATCGTTTCTCCTTTCCCTAGCTTTCCAGATACCTCATAAGCCCGTCAAATTCCCGCTTCATAAGACAATAACCATGCTCGTAAAAATTCATCAGCATATCATAATCCTTCTCAAGCCTTGATACCGTAGGGATCAACGGTCTTAAAACATAAATCTTCCCTTCTCGTTCCAGACGCTCCACCTGCTCCATCTGCCGGTTATATTTTGCATTTCTCCGAATCGTCGTCCTTACAAGCTCCGGATAGGAATGATATGCCCCCTTATACATCCTTGCCACTACTTTTTTAACAGGTTTCTTTCTGTAGCCCGGGTTCCTTGTAAGAACTACTACGATTTTCTCATTTCCTTTTTTAAGCGCCCGTCCAACCGGAACGGAATCTGCAAGCCCGCCGTCCAGATAAGGCACCCCGTCAATATTCACCATCGGTGATATCAGAGGCATACTGCTCGATGCGCGGCATATTTTCATAAGCCGCTCTCTTTCCTTGTCCTCCGTCATATATTCGGCCTTCCCTGTCTCGCAGTTCGTCGTTACGATCTCACACTCAATATCCGATGCAAAGTACGTGTCGTAATCAAACGGGAAAATTTCATTCGGATACTTATCAAACACCATATCCATATCAAGAATACTCTTTTCCCTTATAAACTTCCGAAATCCATAATAATAGCTGTATTCCTTCTCCTTATGGATCATGCAGTCCCTCGTTCTTCCGATCTGCTTCGACACATAATCTACGCCGTTGCAGGACCCCGCAGACACCCCGATCACATGAGAGAAGTACACATCCCTTTCCATCAGATAATCCAGGGCTCCGGAAGTAAATACTCCTCTTGTGGCGCCTCCTTCAAGCACCATGGTTGCTTTTATCATACTCCTATATCCCCTTTCTTTCCTGAAAATATAAGCAAGCCTATTTTAACACAAATCCGGAAAAGGGACAATAGGCCGAGTTTTTTTACTGTTCTTCTTGCCATTTTCCTGTATATTTGCTAAGATAAGCCTTGATTAAAAGAATGTAAGGAGTCTGAATGCATGATCAGTACGAGTAATATTACTTTGCGTGTCGGAAAAAAGGCACTTTTTGAAGACGTAAATATCAAATTCACAGAAGGGAACTGCTATGGTCTGATCGGCGCCAACGGCGCAGGAAAATCCACCTTCTTAAAAATCCTGTCCGGACAGCTGGAGCCTACAAACGGCGAGGTTATCATCACTCCCGGGGAACGGCTCTCCTTCCTTCAGCAGGATCATTTTAAATACGATGAATATCCGGTTCTAGATGCCGTAATGCTTGGAAATGCAAGACTTTATGAGATCATGAAGGAAAAGGAGGCGATCTACGCCAGGGAGGATTTCACCGACGAGGACGGGATCAAGGCAAGCGAGCTTGAGGCGGAATTTGCCGCTATGAACGGATGGGAGGCCGAATCGGACGCTGCATCCCTTCTTAACGGCCTCGGTATCGGGACAGAGCTTCACTATAGCATGATGAAGGATTTAAACGGCCCGGAAAAAGTGAAGGTTCTTCTTGCCCAGGCACTGTTCGGCAATCCGGACATTCTGCTCCTCGACGAGCCAACCAACCACCTGGATCTCGACGCGATCGCGTGGCTGGAGGAGTTTCTGATCGGCTTTAACAATACGGTTATCGTCGTATCTCACGACCGTTATTTCTTAAATAAAGTATGTACGCAGATCGCCGATATCGATTACGGAAAGATCAAGCTGTATGCCGGAAATTATGACTTCTGGTACGAATCCAGCCAGCTTCTGATCCGCCAGATGAAGGAGGCCAACAAGAAAAAGGAAGAAAAGATAAAGGAGCTCCAGGAGTTCATCTCCCGCTTCAGCGCCAACGCTTCCAAATCCAAACAGGCAACCTCAAGAAAACGTGCGCTGGAAAAAATCCAGCTGGACGAGATCCAGCCGTCCAGCCGGAAATATCCTTATATCCATTTTAAGCCTGACCGCTCCATCGGGAATGAAGTGCTCACCGTAGAGGGCTTAAGCAAAACCATTGACGGGGAAAAGGTGTTGGATAACATTTCCTTCACCTTAGGCCATGACGATAAGGTGGCCTTTGTAGGAAGCAACGAGCTGGCAAAGACTACTCTTTTTCAGATCCTTATGGGAGAGACGGAGCCGGACAGCGGCACCTACAAATGGGGCATCACAACGTCCCAGGCATATTTTCCCCAGGATAACGGCTCAGAATTTGATAATGACAATACCATCGTCGAGTGGCTGACCCAGTATTCCGAAGAAAAGGATGTGACCTATGTGCGGGGCTTCCTCGGCCGTATGCTCTTCGGCGGAGACGACGGCGTAAAAAGAGTGCGCGTCTTATCCGGAGGAGAAAAGGTCCGCTGCATGCTGTCCAAGATGATGATCTCCGGCGCCAATGTGCTGATCTTTGACGAGCCCACCAACCATCTGGACATGGAATCCATCACCGCCTTAAATAACGGTATGACAAGCTTCCCGGGAGTGATCCTTTTTACCTCCAGGGATCATCAAATCGTACAGACCACCGCAAACCGCATTATGGAGATCGTGCCGGGCGGAAAGCTGATTGATAAAATTACGACCTACGACGAATATCTTGAAAGCGATGAAATGGCAAGAAAACGCCAGACCTACAGCGTACAAAAGGAGGAAGACGATTAATCATGAGTATCCAGTTCGTCGGTTTTCTGTTCCTCATTTTAGGTATTATATTATTTGCCGCCACCAAAGCTGGCTCGGCATATGATGCGAAGGCCGGTTACGGCCTTTCCGCCTTTTTCATCGTCTATGCCCTGCTCTTTGAGATCGCCGGATATCTTGATTCAGAGCTTATGAGCATCCTGATCTTCCCGCTTCCTGTCGGAGCCGGCATGACTCTGCTGGGCTTTTGGATGATTATGAAAGGGTTCCTCTACAGTCTGGAAATGGAAGGAACCTACATAGAATGCAAATACCGCGGCAGACCTCTTTTCAGGAGGAGAGAGTATTACACGCTGATTTTTACATACCGGGCAAATAACCGTACGATCAAGAGCTGCTCAGAGGACAACTATATTTTGTACGATATAAAAAAGAAATATGAACCAGGGCAGGTCTACAAGATCTGGGTTAATCCGAAGAATCTGCAGGATTTCCGGGTGAAACGGTTTTCCGGAGTTCCCGGGGGGCTCCTCGTAATCGCTGTCTTCGGGGTCGGACTTCTCTTTACAATCATTCAGTGGATTCTTAAAATGCCGGGGATGGGGTAAAATGAAAACCCCGTCCCCAGATTATATTACCGCACTCTTTCCGGAAATCCTATCTTCTTCTGTACCTTCCTGAGTGTCTTATTCGCAAAATACCCCGCTTTTTCTGCATTATTTTTTATCACGCCGTCAATATAGGCTTTATCCTTTTCAAGGCGTGCTACTTCATCCTGCAGAGGCTTAAGCACCGAAACGACCGCCTCTCCGACTGCCGTCTTAAAGTCTCCGTAGCCTTTGCCGTCAAATTCTCTTACAACCTCATCCGGCTTCTTTCCGGTACATGCGCTGTAGATATCGATCAGGTTCTTCACACCCGGCTGCTCGTCGCGGTACAGGATCTGCGCTTCGGAATCTGTCACTGCACGCCTGCACTTGCGCATGACCGTATCCGGATCATCCATAAGATAAATGCTGGCGTTCGGATTTTCATCGGATTTTGACATCTTCTTCGAAGGATCCTGAAGGCTCATAATCTTCGCTCCCACCTTGCCGATATATGCCTCCGGAACCGTAAATACATTTCCGTACAAATTGTTAAACCGCTCTGCAATGTCTCTCGTAATCTCCAGATGCTGCATCTGATCGATGCCCACCGGAACCACATCCGCCTGATAGAGAAGAATATCCGCGGCCATCAGTACCGGATAAGTAAACAGGCCTGCGTTGATATTGTCTGCATGCTTCGCGGATTTATCCTTAAACTGAGTCATCCGGTTCAGCTCGCCCATATAGGTAAAACAGTTAAGGATCCATGCAAGCTCCGCATGTCCTGATACATGAGACTGGTAATAAATGCAGTTTTTCTCCGGGTCAAGCCCTGCCGCAATATACAGGGTAAGAAGCGCTCTTGCCCTCTTCCTTAAAACCGCCGGATCCTGGCGCACCGTAATCGAATGCATATCCACCACGCTGTAAAAGCACTCATACTCATCGCTCAGGGTTACCCAGTTCTTAAGAGCTCCCAGATAATTCCCAAGCGTCAGATTCCCTGTCGCCTGCATCCCGCTGAATAACACCTTCTTATCACCTATCATCTTTTCATCCTCCATTTTCTGTCCTTTATTTCTTTTGACCGTATCCTTAACCCTTACCAGGGCTTCACATCATCGTCATAATAGACCTGATTCTCCGACAGGATCCGGAATCCTCCGTCCGTCATCAGAACCTCCGTGACCGCACAGTTTTTGTGTACGCCCTGCCCCCAGTATTCCGAAAGAGACTCTCCTTTCATATAGTTGAGCATTCCCGCAAGCGCCGCCCCGTGGGTGGTAATCAGTATATTTTCTCCCTTATACTGTTCCTGCAGGCCAAGCCATGAGAGAAATTCTCCTGTCCTATCCCTTACCTCCCGAAAGCTCTCGCCGCCCTCTGCCGGCTCATAGTGTACCGGATCGTCAAAAAATGCCTGAAAACGCTCCGGAAGCTCCCAGCCCTTCTTCGAACAGCACTTTCCTTCCCACTCTCCGAATGCCATCTCCTCGATCCTTTTGTCAGCGATGATCGGAACCTCTCTCCCCGACAATATAATCTTCGCCGTCTCAAGCGCCCTGTCAAGGGGACTGCTGAAGCATACTGCAAATGGGATGTCCTTTAATCCCGCAGCCGTCTTTTTCGCAAGACTTCTTCCAAATTCATTTAAGGGGATATCCGCCTGCCCCTGAATCCGCCTCTCCTTATTCCAGTCGGTCTCTCCGTGTCTTACAAGATATAGCTTCATCTTCTGTCTCTAACCTCCCCGGATCCTTTTGTTTCTCAAACCATTAACAAGTATAACACATCTTCTTTTGTTTTTCATTTCTTTTTGTGGTATAATGAAAAAAAGTAAACTGTTCAGCACAGGTCGAAGCATTTACTGCTGAGACCGTAAAAATATGATTCAGGAGTGCAAAATCTCATCGCCGAAGGCGATTTTAAATGGATTTTGCATTGTAACTGTGAAGGTACTGAACAGTTACAAAAAAAGAATATAAAATACACAAAGGAGTAATCATCATGGAAAAGATCACAAGCTTCACAATAGACCATTTAAAGCTGAAACCGGGCGTCTATGTATCCCGCATCGATTATGTCGAGGGCCGTCCTGTCACCACTTTCGACCTTCGCATGACAAGCCCCAATGACGAGCCGGTCATGAATACCGCAGAGATGCATACCATAGAGCACCTGGCTGCAACCTTTCTCAGAAACCACGGAGAATACGGCCAAAAGACCATTTATTTCGGCCCCATGGGATGTCGTACCGGCTTCTATCTCCTCCTTGCAGGAGAATACACCTCCCGGGATATCGTACCTCTCATGCAGGAAATGTTCGCTTTTATCGCAGAATTTGAAGGGGATGTCCCCGGCGCCTGCGCAAAGGACTGCGGAAATTATCTGGACATGAACCTTCCGATGGCAAAATATCTTGCCGGAAAATATTTATCCGGCGTCCTTGAAAACATTTCCGAAGACCGTCTGAATTATCCGGCATAAAAAATTTCTGTCTTCTGTTAAATATCAGAGGCAGACGCCTCCTGATTCCGGGAGAAAGCTGCCTCTGTATTTGTCTATATTATAGTGAACGACAAAAATGTTTTCTTTTTGTCGTTTACTATAAAAGCCTCCGGCCTTAACAGGTCGCACCGCCGACCACGGTCTTCTCAAGTATCTTGCTCTTGTCGATCTTACTGTTAAGAAGCTTATCCTGCACATAATCGAAACCAAGCCTTGCTATCGTATCTGCAAAGCGTTCTCCCGACTCTCCCTCGTCCCGGAAGAACAGGATCGCCCGCTCCACAAGGTCGATGACCTCCTCCTCGGAGGTGAATATCTTATCGAGGAAATGACCTCCGGCCGTCTTTTTGCCCCATCTTCCGCCGATGTATACCCTGTAGCCTGCCGTGAGCTCCTCCAGAGCGCCGAACGGACATTTTGAGATACAGCGTCCGCAGTGATTGCAGCTTTCCTCCGGTATCCTGATCTTTCCGTCTTCCATCCGCGCCACATGAATCGGACAGGATTTTTCCACCTGACACACCTTGCAGCCGCGGCATTTTGACAGATCGATTCCCGGCACCTGCTGGCCGATGATGCCAAGATCATTCAGATCCGGCTTCACGCAATTATTCGGACATCCGCCGACCGCGATCTTAAACTTGTGCGGAAGCGCCACGTCATGATAGCCCTTATAATACAGCTCATGCAGACGCTCCGAAAGAGAAAACGTATCTATAAGGCCGTACTGGCAGGTTGTTCCCTTACAGGATACGACCGGACGTACCTTCGAACCGGTTCCGCCGGTCTCCAGTCCTGCCTCCTCAAGGAATTCCCTGACAGCGTCAATATTATCATACGGAACTCCCTGGATCTCCAGCGTAAGCCTTGTAGTCATTGTGACCTCCCCTGAACCAAATTTTTCCGCGGCCTCGGCGATCTTCTTTTGTTCCTCTGCCGTTACTTTTCCGTTTCTTGTGATCACACGCACATTAAAAATATCGTCATAGCGTTTATCCTGAAGACACCCGAGTCCCTTTACTCTTTTGATTTCCTCAGGAGAGAGCTTTTTGCCGTCTCTTGGCACTTTTACCTCATTAAAGATCGCTCCGCCCTCAAGAACGAGCGTATTCGTATATCCGAGAGCCTTCAGGCGGTTCTGCAGGAAATACCCTCTCTTTCCCTTCGCACATACGAGAAGGAGCTTCGCATCCTTTGCAAGGCCCTCAAGCGGCTCCGTCACTTTCGAAAGCTCAACAAAACGGGCATTCGGAAGAGCCGGCGCCGGCTGTACGTCAAGAACAGTATAGCCCTTTGCCGCTCCGGCAGCATACTCTGCCGGACTCATGCTTTCCATCACTCCGTCCATCTTATTTTCCAGAATATAGCATGCGGTCACAAACGGATGGATCGCCGTTGAAAACGGAGGCGCATATGCAAAATCCAGCGTATCAAAATCATCAAGCTTCATATCCTGAGAGATTCCGGTAACCGCAATATCCACCATCTTGTCTACTGCCCCGGCGCCTAATACCTGAATTCCAAGAAGCCTGCGGCTCTCCTTTTCGGCAGTCAGCTTGATGACAAAGGAGGATGCCCCCGGATAATAATGCGCTTTGTCGTCCAGGATACAGACAACCGAGACCGTATCATATCCCGCAGCCTTTGCCTGCACCTCGGTAAGTCCGGTCCTGCCTCCGTTAAGGGACGGAAGGATACGCACCACGCCTGTGCCGAGGCAGCCGCCGTATCCGTTTCCCTGTCCGTGCAGGCTCTTCGCCAGCGCCCTTGCGGCCAGATTTGCCGTAGAGCCCATTGCCGACCACTGGAGAGCGCCCGTAACTGCATTCTTTACGACCGCACAGTCTCCGGCCGCATAAATATCCGGAAGATTCGTCTGAAGCTTCTCATCTACAATGACCGTTCCTTTAAACATCTCGATCCCCGAATCCTTAAGAAAGTCTGTACATGGCCGGACACCGATCGCCATAACGACCACATCCGCAGGAAGGATGCCGTTGTCCGTCATCACACCTTCCGCCCGCGCCTCTCCGGAAATTCCGGTCAGGCTCGTTGACGTGAGCACACGCATCCCCGCAGCCTTGATCCGACGCTTCGCATAATATGCCATCTCCGGGTCAAATGCATTGGGCATAATCTGATCCGCCGCATCGATCACGGTCACCTCAAGTCCTTGCGCCATCAGGTTTTCCGCGACCTCAAGCCCGATAAAACCGGCGCCGCATACGACTGCTCTCCGGCACTTTTCCTTTTCTATGTATGCACGGACCGCCACCGCATCGTCCGGCGTACGCACGCAGAAAACGCCCGGAAGAGAAGTCCCTTCCACAGGCGGCACGAACGGCACCGCACCTGTGGCGATAATGAGCTTATCATAGTTCTCTGTGAAGGCTTCGCCGGAAATCCTTCGGAATGTTACTTCCCTGCCCTCCGGATCGACCCTTACCGCCTCACAGCCCGTAGATACCTCCGCTCCTGTAAGACCCGCATATTTTGCAGGCGAGTTCACGATCAGCTCCTCCCTCGTGCCAATGTCTCCTCCGATATAATATGGGAGCCCGCATCCGGCATAGGAAATATCCGTGCTTTTTGTAAATACTCTTACCTCCGCACTGCGGTCGCACCTTTTTAATTTTGCCGCAGCCTTTGTTCCCGCCGCAACACCGCCTAAAATCACGTATTTCATACCTTCACCTCTTCTTATATTGTCATCTGGAAATATTATACCATATTCCGGACATCTGACAATTCATTTTCTATCTGTATCTGGCACATTTTCATGGCCTCCAGTGCATTCTTGTGGCTCTCCGGCGTTACTCCGGCACAGCAGGAGGCATCCACGGTTACCGGAATCTCCGGAAACATTGCCTTTAAAATCATCGCATTCGAGATCACGCAGATATCCGTGCAAAGGCCTGCCAGCGTGATCGACTCGACATTCTCTTCACCCAGAACGATCTGTTCCGTAAGATATTCTTTGATCGCATAGCCAAGCTCTATGCTTCCGAATGCCGGTTTATCTACAGGTTCCTCTGTTCTGAGCCTCTCGATCTCCGGATGAAGCGCCCACCCTTCTGTTCCCCGGATACAATGAACCACCGGAAGCTTTTTTCCCTCCTGAGTATCCAGATAATTTTTCTCATGGGTGTCCCGCGTATAGAATATTTTCCCCTCAAACTTTCTGATTTTTTCTGCCACCTTCGGGACGATCTCCTGTGCTTCCTTTGTTCCTAACGCTCCGTCAATAAAATCATTCTGCATATCTACAACAACCAGTATCTTCATAAGCTTCACCTCTTCAAATTTTTTCTATATTACTATTATATACCAATTGCCGAATGACGCAAGAAAGATTTCCTGCGGACATTTTTCGAAATCATCTAGCCTATTTCATCAGAATGTGAGATAATAGACTTGCCCGTAAAAGGGAATGCTATCCCAGGAAAGGAGTAATGATTTTATGCCAGCAGCATACGCACATTATCGTTTTGGGCAGGAAGTTACCGAATGCCTCCCGTTTGTATACAGAAAAACTATTGAAAAGCATCAGGCGCTTTATGATATCGGCGTGCATGGTCCGGATATCTTGTTTTACTACAGACCGATATCCTCAAATGAGATCAGCGAGGCCGGCTATGCGATCCACGACAAGCCTGCAGCCGAATTTTTTCAAAGGGCTGTCAGACTTTATCAGGAAAGCGCCGATCCGGAAGCACTAAAGGCTTACCTGTACGGGTTCATCTGTCATTTTGCACTGGACAGCACATGCCATCCGTACATTGAAAAGATGGAGAAGGAAAGCGGACTCAGCCACACAGAACTGGAAACAGAGCTTGAGCGCTATTTCATGCAAAAGGACGGGTTGAACCCGGATGAATATATTCCCATCCGGCATATCCATCCGTCGGATGAGGCCGGCGAGATTATTGCTCCCTGCTTTGATTCTATTTCACCGGAGCAGATTACGGCCTCTCTTAAATGGATGATCTTTATTCACAGACTTTTTCATGCCCCGGATCATGAAGGACAGAAAATCAGCAAAAGAAAGCTTCTTTATCTGGCACTAAAGCTTATCGGAAAATACGATTCCATGCAGGGGCTGATCATGAAGCCCGAGCCGGCGAAAAATTGCGAAAGCTACTGTGTTCTTCTGAATAATCTGTATACGGAAGCCGTTACTGTCGCCTCCTCCCTGATTCAGAACTATGCAAATGTTTTAGAGCATTCCGTACCGCTCTCCTCCCGTTTTTCCCTGTCCTTCGGTGCAGGGGACAGCTGGGAAGATCTGTATATTTAAAAAGGAGGACATGCCATGAAATTAAAATTAACCGCTCTGGAAAAGTACTGGATCCTGTACGATGTGGGGAATTCCGCATTTGTACTGCTTGTAGCCACAATCCTTCCGATCTATTTTGACTACCTGGCAGACTCCGCAGCCATAGAGCCTTCTGTCTATCTGGCATACTGGGGCTATGCGATCTCTGTCTCCACCCTGATCGTAGCCGTACTCGGCCCCACGCTGGGAGCTGTTGCCGATACAAAAAACTACAAAAAAAAGCTGTTTGCCGCCGCTCTTACCGCGGGAGTTGTCTCCTGCGTACTTCTCGGTGCCACAGCCTCATGGCTTATATTCCTCATCATCTTCGTAATTGCCAGGACTGCCTTTTCCACCAGCCTTGTCTTTTATGATTCCATGCTTACGGATGTGACCACGGAGGAACGTATGGACACGGTTTCCTCACACGGGTATGCCTGGGGCTATATCGGAAGCTGTATCCCCTTTGTAGTCTGTCTGGCCGTCGTCTTAAATGCGGGAAAGCTTGGACTGTCCATGAAGACTGCCATGCTGATCGCTTTTATCATCACCGCGGCGTGGTGGTTTGCCGCCTCGCTTCCTCTGCTTAAAAGCTATCGTCAGCTCTATTATGCGGACGCAGGCACACATGTAATAAAAAACAGTTTTTCACGGCTCGGAAAATCCTTAAAGGAAATATACCGCGAAAAGAAAATATTTTTCTTCCTGCTTGCCTTTTTCTTTTACATTGACGGAGTATACACGATCATTGATATGGCCACCGCATACGGAACGTCTCTGGGGCTTGACAGCACCGGACTTCTTCTGGCGCTGCTTCTTACGCAGATTGTCGCCTTTCCGTGCGCGCTTATTTTCGGACGGCTTTCAAAAAACATATCCTCTGCCCGTCTGATCCGGATATGCATCGCCGCGTACTTTTGCATCGCCCTGTATGCAGTGGGGCTTGACAGCCAGTTTGACTTCTGGGTGCTCGCCGTACTGGTCGGCATGTTCCAGGGGGCTATCCAGGCGTTGTCGCGTTCTTATTTTGCAAAGATCATTCCTGCCGACAAATCCGGAGAATATTTCGGACTTCTCGACATATGCGGAAAAGGAGCTTCTTTTTTCGGCACCCTGCTCGTTTCCTTTATCAGCCAGATCACAGGAAGCCCCAGCGCAGGCGTCGGCTCTCTCGCCGTTATGTTCCTGATCGGATTCCTTTTATTCGGCCGGGCCGAACGGATGAAACAATGTCATCCTAATTTTCCGAATAAATATTAATTTTCCGAGTATTTTTATTACTGCTTAAATTTTTCTTATGGTATTCTAAATATATATTCGAAAAGCAAAAGGAGTGGTATATATGAAACAGTCTATGCAATTATTTTCCGCTCATCATGCCGATAAGAATTTTATAGACAGGAATTGTGACCATTATCATTGCAATTTACTTTCTATTGCTTCCTTTGTCGATTCTTTGGAATGTACGTCTCTTCCTTACCGACATAAACATGATGCTTACGAATTTCTTATTCCTTATGGTCCTATTCCTCTTGTCATGTGCGGAGATTCAGTTTACTTCGGGGAGGTTGGTTATGTTTATCCTGTACACAGCGGACAGGAGCATGGCTTCAAATCCCTTGTGACTAATATTTCCTACGATAATATTGTCATTGCAAAAGAATTTCTTGAAGATGTCATGAAGCAAAAAGGATATTATGGAAAAGAATTTAACTGGCGCTTTGAACTTACAAAGGAGCAAAAGGCTTATATTCAGTTATTTAAAAATGAGTACAACAACGGAGCCTCCTGCAGCCGGGAGAATCTTCTTCATCTGGCAGCCCTGATCACAGGCTCCTTTATTGAATCAGAATTCCAGAAAAAGGGAACTCCGATCGGAACACCTTCTCATTATCAGCAGGGGATCCTTCAGGTTGTTGCGTATATCAATCAGCATTATACAGAACCAGTAAATGTAGAAAGTCTGGCCCGTATGTGCCATCTGTCTAAAACATATTTTATATCAGCCTTTAAAAAGGTTACCGGGGAAACACCTTACAGCTACCTTTTAAGACTCAGAACATCCAAGGCCAAAATTCTTCTTGAGACTACAGACTATACGATCAAAGAGATTGCGACTATGTGCGGCTTCCAGAAGACAAATACCTTTACTTCACACTTCTGTACGGTCACACATATGACACCTTCTGAATATCGGGAAAACGCGCGAAGCTAAAGCCCCGGATTAAAAATCCGGGGCTTTCATTCTATTTATGTCAGAACAATCTGAGCTTATTTATGCAAGCTTACTCTTTGCAAGCTCTGCTACTGCCTGAAAGCCTTCCGCATCATTTACGGCCATCTCAGCCAGCATCTTTCTGTTCATATCCACATTTGCCAGCTTAAGGCCATGCATAAGCCTGCTGTAGGATAACCCGTTCAGTCTTGCCGCCGCATTGATACGTGCGATCCACAGCTGACGCATCTGACGCTTACGCTGCTTTCTTCCTGCATAGGATGATGCGAGCGCTCTCATAACAGACTGCTTTGCGACTCTGTACTGTTTAGAACGTGCTCCTCTGTATCCCTTTGCCAATTTTAAGGTTCTGTTATGTCTCTTTTTAGCGTTAAGTCCGCCTTTAATTCTTGCCATGTCTTATCTCCTCCTTCATATTCCTATCTTACAGATAAGGTAATACTTTCTTCATATTCTTTACATTTGTTGCGTCTGTAATTGTCGCCTGCCTGAGATTTCTTTTTCTCTTGGTAGACTTCTTTGTTAAGATATGGCTCTTATACGCTTTATTTCTTTTTAATTTCCCTGTACCTGTCTTTTTGAAGCGCTTTGCAGCAGCTCTATTTGTTTTGATTTTTGGCATGATATGCTCCTCCTTCAGTTCTTTTTATTGTATTTTTAACGTTTTTCAGTTAAAACCATGCTCATACTCCTGCCTTCCATCTTTGCCGGCTTCTCAATAGTCGCAACATCCGAAAGCAGCCCTGCAAAATCATCAAGAATATGCTTACTCTGCTGTACGTGAGCCATCTCGCGTCCCCTGAAACGCAGCGTAACCTTTACCTTGTTGCCCTTTGTAATGAACTTCTTTGCATTATTGACCTTTGTATTAAGGTCATTCGTATCAATATTGGGTGAAAGACGTACTTCCTTCACTTCTACAATTTTCTGCTTTTTTCTCGCCTCTTTTTCCTTTCTGGCAAGCTCGTACCTGTATTTGCCGTAATCAATGATCTTGCATACCGGCGGCTGGGCCTTCGGAGCAATCTTCACCAGATCCAGCTCTGCTTCCTGAGCCAGACGCATGGCCTCCTTAATCGGCATAATACCTAACTGGTCTCCATTCTCTCCGATAACTCTTACTTCCTTGTCTCTGATCTGCCCGTTAATCATTAAATCGCTAATTGTCTTGCACCCCCATAAAATAATATAAAAATAAGTGAACAGCGCGCAGACTATCCACTTATACACGTATTCCAATATCTGTTATGATAAACAGAATCCTCATACCTTATATCAGACCTGTAGTCACCCGATTGTGCTACGGTGAGAGTGGATACTCTACTTTATTTTTCGCTTTCCGCAACTAATAATCTACCACATCCGGGTGACTCTGTCAATCATATTTTTACATTATTTTAAATCCATTATTTTAAATCATACCCACTGGATCTCTCCCTTAACCAGCCTTGCATTACAGGAGCTGGTCTCCCTGTCGAGCTGTTTTGTCTCATCGCCTATCGTAACCACCAGTCCCGGATATGCGATCTGGGCTTTCATCCTGCTGCCGCCCTGCTTCTCAAGCTTTTCCTTTATCTTTTCCAGCTCCTTGTCAAAACGGCCAAGCTTTACCTTATTGATCGACAGATCCAGCCGTATCTTGTTCATGCGGCTCGTTCTCGCAGGGCTCTCCGGCTGCTTCTCAAGCTTTTTCATTTCCTTATCCAGCTCTTCTATCTCCTTAAGAAGGATCTTTTTCTCAAAATTCGCACAGGGCTGGCCTCCGAGCACGACTGCCGTCACACTGCCTGATTTGGAGCCGACGACCTTTGCTTCCATTCCCCTGGCGGCACGGAGCTTCCCGCCTATGACCGTTCCCTTGCCAGAGCAGGCCTTGACCTCCCCGTCACAATATACGTCGCTGTGAAGGATACTGTCCGTGTTAAGATTGCCCCTGACATGTACGATGCTGTTTGCAATGTATTTTGCATAAACATCGTGGTGTGAGCGGATAACGGAATCCCTGTCTCCCACGATTCCTTTTACCACAACCAGGTCGCCTCCGGCTTCCACCGTACCGGATTCTACTACTCCGTCCACCGTAATGTCTCCTACCGCCTGAACGGAAAACCCGCTGCATACGTCACCCCGGATATGTACATCACCCAGGAAATTGATATTTCCTGTAGTATAATCCACATTGCTGTCAATCTCCAGTACCGTTTTGATCTTAAAGCCTTCCTTGCCGAATTCCACATGTCCGGCATGGCAGGCCAGAAGCTTTGTCCCGTCCTCACTGATCTCCGTATTCCGGCCCTTAGGAAGCTTTGCTTCCTTCCCGTCCTTTCCCGGAAGCTCCTGGCCGTATACGGTCATGCCCGGAGTTCCCTTCGTAGCCGGAACTGCCTCGCAGATCACATCTCCCTTGTCTGCATTCTGAACTATATTTAAAGAGGTATAGTCCACACGGTCATGCTCATCCACTTCAAACCTCCGCTCGACAACACGGGAAAAATAGTCCACGATATAGCCGTCCTCCCCATTGACCGCTTCCTTTCCCTCCGCCGCCAAAAACAGGCGGAAATACCGGTCTTCCTCCTCCGGAATCCTTCCGATGATCCCTTCGTCTACCCCATAGCTCACCTTATTTTTCTCCAGTGCCTTTTCCAGCATTTCCCGGCTCAGCTCTCCTCCCCCGCCGACAGGAGGAAACACCATGATCCACGCCTTCATCCTGTCCGCCGGGACAAACACAAACGGATGTGCATCCAGTGAATTTCTCTTCTCTTCATAGACCTCTTCGGCAGCCCCCTCTTTTGCTTCATCCTCCTCACGGCTTTTTTTTACCTTTACGACCGTATTCTTAAGCCGGGGCTCGGCCTCCTTTGTAAGCTCCTTTTCAAGCCTGCCAAGCTCTCTCTCCTCACAGTCCCCGGAAAGTCCTTCCAGATACAGACGCAGGGATGGCTGTCCTCCTGCCTCGTCCGTCCACAGATCATAGAGTCTGCTCACCGCATGATCCCCCGGAAGCTCTAAAAGCTTTCTGTCATAAAACGGCAATACCGCTTCCTCCTTCACCGGGCTTTCCTGCTCTATAGACTCCTGTTCTATAGATTCCTGCTCTTCGGCAGCCTTTTCGCCCTCCTCCGGAGCCGTCTCAATCTCTTTTAAAACCGCCTTCTTCTCTTCCTCGCTTGCTTCCCCGGACACAGCGCCAAACAGGCGGAATAAAAACGATTTCTTCTTCTCCATTCATTCACTTCCTTCCATATGACATCCTTTTATGACTTCTTCTATAGTATCATTCTATCCTGTCCGGGTATCCTTTAGCAAGGGAAATTTCTTATTTTTCAATTTTTTCTTCTCAATAAAAAATATTTGTTGAAAATTCTGTATTTTCATGGCATAATAAATCATAATTTGTTTTCTTAGGAATGTAATTTGAGGAGGTTTTTATGCAAAAAAGAAGCAATTTTACCAGTAAGCTTGGATTTGTACGATACCGCCTTCCGGACCTTTTTCAAAATGGATGCCGACAGCCTTACCCTGGTTATAATCGCCTCCTCCGAAATAATTCCGGACTGTTTCAACATCAATG